>JBKJXM010000294.1:0-2845 GCA_046716305.1 Candidatus Eiseniibacteriota bacterium | reverse complement strand
GGGCTATGCGCTCGAGTCGGCGGCGGCGGTGCTGGAGCACGCTAGCCGCCTCGGCCTGAAGCGAATCGTCGGGATCGTCTCGGCCGCGAACCACCGCTCGATTCGCATCCTCGAGAAGATCGGACTTCAATTCGAGCGGACGGTCAAGCTGCCTGGGGACGACGAAGAGATTCTCCTGTACGGCACCCTGACCAGCCGGGACTCCTAGCTCGGTCCGCGCTACCTAGTTCGGCCCGGTACCGCTCAGGGGGCACAGATCCGCGCTCCACGTGCCCGCGTCGTCGTCCGTCGCCCAGGTTCCGGCTGCGTGGTTCGTCTCTGTGTCCCACGTTCCGTTTCCCCCGAGGACGAAATCCCCACTCGTCGAGAACGTGAGGGTCCGCACCGTACCGGTCCCCGCGACAGTTCCCGAGAACCCCACGGCTCCTGAATCCCCGCTTGGAGACTCGAACCCCAGCAACGTGGCGCCGGCCACCACGATGTTCCAGCGTCCCGTCGTAGAGGTGGTCTCGCTCTGGAATTGGCCGCAGAGAACCTTGACCGTGTTTCGGGTGCCCGGCATGCACGCAAAATACCCAGGGCCATTCGGTCCGGTGTAGTAGCCCTCGACGTGTGGCGGGACGGCCGTGGACCAGTAGAACCCCTGAAGGGCGTACCCTTGCCCGCTCAATTTCAGCGAGTCACTCCCTGGATTGTAGGTGCCCGAGAGAATGACCGCGCTGCCCGCCTCCACGTTCGCCACTCCCGTCGCGGTCACCGCCGTATCCGGGAGCACGGACCGGAGCCGGGGAGCCAGATTCGCGGTCGCGATATCCACCGTCAACAGCCCGGTTTCGGAGCTGCTGAGGAACGCACCGGTGAGCTGGATCGAAGAAGGACTCCCGCCACCACGGGGGTTCACCGGGTTCACAGGGTCTTCCTCGCCGCACCCGGCGAGACCAATCATGAGGAGGAGAGAAAGCCCGAGGGCGGGAAGCTTCATCTCGCAACTTGGACGGACGTCACGTACATCGAGTCGTCGACTACGAACGTGTTGCCCGTCGGATCGCCGTTTTCGTCCGTCTGTTCCACGAACGTGTGTATCGAGTAGCCCAGGTATCCAGAGCGCGAGTACCACACTCGCACCCACTCTCCCTCATGGACGAAATTGCCTCCCGGGTTGATGTCGAGCCGGTATGCCTGGAATCGTCCGGCGGGAGTTTCGAGCTGCTCCACCCGATCCACCGTGACCGGCCAGGGGATATCCATACGCGCGCTCCAGGTCTGGCCAGGCCGCAGGGGGTAGCCGAGAAGCTGAGTTTCCCAAGCGGCCGCCGTGCTGGAATTCCGGTCGCCTCGCATGAAGCCGCGCGCCAGCTCGCGCAACTTCTCGACCCGAGCAGCGAGACGCTCGACCGACGCATCCTTGCCGTGCCGCGCCGCGAACGCCGTGAGATGAAGAGGCGGCGTCCCCGGCTTGGCTCCGTTAGACGCCACTCTATTTCCATCGAGGACCGGAGGCTCTTGGAGGTACGTATCCCGAGAGAAGAACCCATGGGAGTCCTGCCGCAGCGGAACCCAAAAGGTCCAGGGGCCATTGTACTCAGAAACGTCCTGATGAACCTGTTCTTCTACCGTGTAGGCCGTGCCTTCATGGTGCGTCGTCCCAATCAGGCGGCGGGATTCGGTGAAGGCCCAGCCGTAATTGTCGAGGTAGCTCCCCGGCCCGGAAACCAGCCGCAACACTCCACCACCCGCGTAGGACCACGCGTTACCGATGGCGAGCGGGTAGAAGGATCCGGATCCGAAGCCGGACGCCGCGGCTGCGCCGCCACGCGAGGCGTCGGCTGCGGCGCTATATCCGGCGGGCAGGCCCGTGGGTGGTGAGGTCTTGGAACAGCCTCCGAGGGAGATCAGCAATATCAGTGCAGCGGGAAGGACCATCTTGGAACCGGGCCCGGAAGCGGTGCGGGAAGAGAACATGGAGCACCCCCCTATGTGGTTAACCCGCTAGGGCTAACCTGTGGGTGCCCGGGCACCAAGGTCCAAGTGGGAAGGCGACTCATCATCCGGCTCGGAATCTGGTACCGGCGCGGAGCGCGGGGCGACGACGCGCCACCGCGCTCCGCCTCCGAAGTTACTTCACCGCTTCGACCTTCACCTCTCCGTTCACGACCTGGACGCGGACGTTGATCCCCGCGTGGGTGAGGCGCGATGAGATCGCGCTCGACAGGTCCGCGTCGCTCATCGAGTCCGCGTTGGGAATCTCGGCCGTGGCCGTCTTCCCGTCCTGGACCACTTCCACGACGAGAGAGACCACGCCGTTGATCTTCTTCTTTCGGACCTCGACGCCAACCCCGTCCGCGATCGGCGCGCCATTCTTGGTGAGAACAAGCTCCGGCATCGGCTCGGTCGGAGCGGAACCCGCGGGCCCTTCGTGCCGGCGTTCAACCTTCAAGTTCACATCTCGGCCGCCGCCCGGATGGTCGGTCACGGACACCTGCGCATCGGGCACGCCGGCTTCACCCAGGCGCTGCCGGATCTCGGACTCGAGCTGCGGCGCCGATTTTCCGTCCACGCTGATCTGGATGATCCGATCCCAGGCAAAGGCCGCCACGGGATAACGGACCTGCTCCCGGCGCGGAGTCACCTGCACCGACGCCGAGTACCCCCGGGCCGCGAGCTCCCGCGCGAACGCGAGCGCGGCCCCCTCGACCTTGGAGCGCGAGCGCTCATTCGAGGAAGTGAGGAGCACGAATCGGGGCGCTCCATCTTCCTGAATGGCCTCCACCGACACCGCGCCGGTACCCAATCGTCCCTTGAGATCCTGAGCGATCGTCCGAAGCTCGGGCTCGACACGCTCACC
>JBKJXM010000293.1:0-3195 GCA_046716305.1 Candidatus Eiseniibacteriota bacterium | reverse complement strand
CCCCAAATCTGTGATTCTGGCCACCCTTCTCGTGGTGGGGTGCGCTGACGATCCGCTCAAACCATCGTCCGCAGATCACTCCATCCCGTTGCGGACTATCGATCAGTTGCTCTCTTCTCCGAGTTCTCTCCTTGTGAATGGAGCACCCCTTACGGTCGGAGTGTGGCTTGGGAGAAGCGCCTCTCCTTCAGGAGAAACGCCATTGGGGGCCGCCGCCTATCTCAGCGCGCCTTCCGACGTGCCTCTGCGCTCTGTCACGGATGTCTACCTTTGGGTGATTCGCGATAAGAGCGACGTGTGGGCCACGACGATGTCCTACGTGGAGCCGACTCCGACTGGTGCCTATTTCTACCAGGCCCAAGGAGGTCCACGATGGGACATTGGTGTTCACGTGGACGTTGTTATCGGGGTACGCGCCGGAAGAACTCCGGTTCGCTACGTTCTAGTACCGGACATTCCGATCATATCCGTCGAGTAAGTCCGTGGCCCCATGCGCCGCCTTCCTAATGCGCCCGGGGCCGTGTCCCGCCTGATCCCGCCCAGTCCCGCCTAGTCCCTACGCCCGCCGTGATCGGCGAGGCTCGCGCACCCGGGCTGCGCGTGGATTGGGTCTTCTAGGGGCCGATCGCATCGAATCGGGCCAGAGAGTCCGCTCCTAGTCCGGCTGCGTTATCGGAAGCTTGGGTTGGCCCAGGAGCTGGCTGATCAGCGCCAAGAGCTCGCTATCATTCCACGGCTTCTGCACGAACGCTTTGGCTCCCGCTTTGAGAGCGCGGTCCTTGTTCGAGTGCTGGTCGCGGGCGGTCACCACGATCACCGGAATGACGGCCAGGTACGCATTCGCCCGAAACCGCTCCAGGACGACGAAGCCGTCACCGACCGGCAGGCCCAGATCCAGAAGGATCAGATCCGGAAGATGCTTCCGCGCTTCGCTCACCGCGGTCACCGCGTCGCCCGCGAAGAGACTTTCGTAGTTGTGGGCTTTGAGAAGGACGTGTAATCCCAGACGCACGTCTGCGTCGTCCTCGACGATAAGGATCTTTGGCTTACTCATGATGTGTGCCTCTCGAGAGTGATTGCGCGTTGATCGCTTCTCCGATACGGCCGGCCATGCTCGACACGAGACTGTCCGTGGAGGCGCCGACATCCTGGAAGCGCGGCACCAGCATCTTGTAGGAGACCGACAACTTTAGGCTTAGGTGCGGGAGACGATCGAATTGATCCCGAATCCTGTCGGCGAGGACGGATGCGCCTTTGTCGTCCGCAAACGCCGCGACAAAGAAGCGCTCCACCGACCCGCCGGTGCTCATTCTCGGCAAGAGCACGTCCAGATCCGGCAGCAGACAGCGTCTCACGAGCCTGCGGGCATCACGAGACCACTCCGCTTGATGCTCCGCGGTGGAGTCCTCCTGCCACGAGGCTTCCACGGTGACAAGGGCGACCGAGTCCGTCGGCCATTTGTGGTTCTTGAGGAGCGGCGCGATCACGTTGTCGAGTGAGAACACGGGCAGCGTAAACGAAAACGTGCAGCCCTCATTGGGCGGGCATTTGACCCAGATCGAGCCTCCCTGGCGCGTCACAAGCTCCTTGCAGATGTACAAGCCCAGACCGAGGCCCTTTCGACTTGCTTTGGAGCGCTCGGACACCTGGTAGAGGCGGTCGAAAACCTTCCCCACCAGTTCCGGAGCGATGCCGCTCCCGGTGTCGGTGACTTCAATCAGGAGGAATCGGGACCCCTGCGGAAGAAGCTGCGCGCGCAGTGTTACGGCGCCTCCGGACGGAGTGAACTTGATCGCGTTGTCAAAAAGAATGATCAGGATCTGCCGGAGCCGCGTCTGGTCGGCATACACGTTGGGTAGGTCCGTCGCCACGTCCGAAGAGAGTGCAATCCCCTTGGCGCGCGCGGGACCCTGGAGCGTGTTAAAGGTATCCGCCACGGCATCGGCCACCGACACACTCTCGGAATGTACGGTGAGCTTGCCGGTTTCGAGGCCCGTGACCTCGAGCAAGTCGTCGATCATGGATTGAAGCTGATGAATATTCTTCAGCACGATCTGCTGATAGTCATGTTGCTCGGGGTTCAGCTCACCGGCCAGGCCGCCGATGAGAATCGACGTGAATTGCTTGATCGCGGTGAGAGGCGAGCGAAGCTCGTGCGACACATGCGATAGGAATTCATCCTTGAACCTCATCTCGTCCTGGCGGATCTGTTCCAACGCGACTGCCGCTTCCCGCCGCACGGTGTTGTCGGTGCCGATCAGGAGATAGCCGATGATGGCGTTCTGGGCATCCCGCAGAGCCGTGACGGAGTCCACCGCCGCGAATCGGCTTCCATCCTTGCGCACCTTGGTCAGCTCGTAGATGTCCTCGATCCCGCGTGAAGCCCGGAATACCAATGCCTCGAAGCCGGGTGTGATCGGCGTACCGTATTCCAGAGTCAACGCGGTGGCGCGTGCGATGACCTCCTCCGGGTCGTGGAGGTCGGCAGGAGTGATCTTGTTCACGACCTCGGCGGCCGTGTACCCCATCATCCGCTCGGCGCCGACGTTGAAGATCTGGATGACGCCCTTGGCGTCGGTGGCGATGCTCGAGAAGTTGGCGCTGTTGAAGATGGCGTTCTGCAGCGCGCTGGCCTGGAGCAGCGCCTCTTCGGCTTTTTTGCGCGCGGTGTTGTCGGTGCCGATCAGCAGGTAGCCGATGATGGCGTTGTGTGCGTCGCGCAGCGCCGTCACGGACACCACCGCCGGGAAGCGGCTCCGGTCCTTCCGGATATAGGTCAGCTCGTAGATGTCTTCGATTCCGCGGGAGGCCTTGAAAACCAGCGCCTCGAACCCCGGCGTAATCGTCGTGCCCAGCTCGAGGCTCAACGCCGTGGCGCGCGCGATCACTTCTCTGAAGTCGGATATGTCGGCGGGGGTGATCTTGTTCACCACCTCCGCGGCGGCATAGCCCAGCATCCGCTCGGCGCCGACGTTGAAGATCTGGATGACGCCCTTGGCGTCGGTGGCGATGCTCGAGAAGTTGGCGCTGTTGAAGATCGCGCTCTGCAACGCGCTGGCCTGGAGCAGCGCCTCTTCGGCCTTTTTGCGAGCGGTGTTGTCGGTGCCGATCAGCAGGTAGCCGATGATGGCGTTGTGTGCGTCGCGCAGCGCCGTCACGGACACCACCGCCGGGAAGCGGCTCCGGTCCTGCCGG
>JBKJXM010000292.1:0-8934 GCA_046716305.1 Candidatus Eiseniibacteriota bacterium | reverse complement strand
GGACAACCCGCGCGCCCGCGGCTGACAGCCGGAGCGCGGCGGGCCGGCCGATCCCGCCGGTCGCGCCGGTGAGGAGGACCGTCTTCCCGTTAAGCTCCAATCCGCCGCGTTCCCGCCAGGGCCGGCTCGGCCGCCGTGGCGACGCCGCTCACCGGGGCCGGAGCCCCGTCGGGTACCAGGTACCGCACGAACCAGTCGCGCATCAGGTGCAGCCGCGCGATGCGGCGCGACGGCGTCCCCTTCCGCGAGAGGCCGTGGCTCTCGCCGGGGAAGAGCACCATCTCCACCTCGCGGTGCAGGGCCTTGAGCGCCTTGTAGAGCATCTCCGCCTCGGTCACGTCGCAGCGCTGGTCCATCAGGCTGTGCGTGATGAGGAGCGGCGTGCGGATGTTCTCGACGTAGTAGAGGGGCGACTGCTTGCGGAGAATTTCCGCGTCCTCCCACGGCTCCGCGCCGAATTCGGGCGTGGCGGCCGGACAGAGGTCGTCCCCCAGGAGAAGCGTCGGGATCGTGGTCACGCAGCGCTGCGTGATCGCCGCCTGGAAACGGTCGGTGTGCGAGACCACCCAGTTGGTCATGTAGCCGCCGTACGAACCTCCCGTCACGCCCAGGCGATCGGGATCGATGTCGGGGTGACGCTTGAGCGCCTCGTCCACGACGAGCATCAGATCGTCGAAAGCGGGCGCCGCCCAGTCGTGCACGATCGCCTTGGTGAACTCCTCGCCGTAGCCCTGCGAGCCGCGCGGGTTGGAGAAGAGCACGTAGAAGCCGGCGTTGGCGAACATCTGGAACTCGAGGAAGAAGCAGGCGCCGTACTGGACGCGCGGCCCGCCATGAATCTCGAGGATCATCGGCTTCTTCGACCCAGCCTTCGGCGGCGCCTTGGCGTCGGGCTTCGGCCCCGCTCCGCCAGTCCCCGTGGGCCCGCCGCCCGTGGGCGCGAGGAGCCAGGCCTGCACGCGGTGTCCGGCCGGGGATGGAACCCACATCTCCTCCGGCGCCGACAGAGCGAGCGTATCGAACAGCTCCTTGTTCGGCGTCACCACGTCCGTGAAGCGCTTGGTGCCGGGGTCGAAGCGCGCGATGGTGCCGGCGTCCAGGTGGCCGCAGCGGATCACCGTCAGCTCTTCGGCCTCCCGTCCCCGGTCCGCGGTCAGGATCTGGAGCGCGCCCTCGGTGAGGCGCTCCGGCTGGTCCGCGCCGCGCAGGGGAATGCGGTAGAGATGCGTCGAGCCGAATTCGCTCCCCAGGAAGTAGAGGCTCATGCCGTCCCGCGACCAGACCGGATTTCCACCCGCGTGGAAGTCGCGGAGGTCGCTCCCCACCAGGTCGGCCGCATAGCGGTCGAAGCGCGGCGTGAGGTCGCGCGGCGGGCCGCCCGCGGCGGGCACCGTCCAGACGTGATAGTTCGGGATCCCCCACCAGTCGTCCGGCTGGTCGTGGCCGACGAACGCGATCGTTGCGCCGTCCGGAGA
Source organism: Candidatus Eiseniibacteriota bacterium (assembly GCA_046716305.1). GTDB lineage: Bacteria > Eisenbacteria > RBG-16-71-46 > SZUA-252 > SZUA-252 > DASQJL01. Next base: position 7,459 of record JBKJXM010000292.1, on the reverse strand, counting down.
CCACGAAGGAGAAACGGCCATCCCCGGTCCGGGCGTGAGATTTCGCGGCTCTCCGCCTGCGGCGGGCACGACGAAGAGGTCGCTCACCGTGTAGGACGAGTACTCCTCGTCCTTCTCGCGATTCGCCGTGAACGCGAGCCACTTGCTGTCGGGCGACCAGGTGGCGGCGCCGTGGTCGAAGTCGCCGCTCGTGATCGCGCGGGTCTTGCGCGTGGCCAGGTCGAGCACGTGGACGTGGCAGCGCGAGCGCGGCAGCCATCCGGTGCCGTCCAGCTTGTAGAGCATTTTCGTGATGTGCCGGAACGTGGGCTCGGGCGCGTCCTTCTTGTCCGCCTTCGCCTCGATCGCCTTCCGCTCCGGCGTCGAGCCGGGCAGATGCCCGATCTCGGGCGGATCCGAGGGGCGGAAGGCGAACGCGATCGACTTGCCGTCCGGCGACCACTCGAGCGACGAGACGTCCCCGTCCAGGTCGGTCAGCCGCTCCGCCTCGCCTCCGTCCAGCGGGAGGCGAAAGATCTGCGGCTTCTTGTCGCGCCGGGTGGAGACGAACGCGATCGCCTTTCCATCGGGGCTCCAGACCGCCCCGAAGTTCTTGTGCTCCCCCTGCGTCAGACGGCGGGGCTCGCCGCCCGCGAGCGGAGTCAGCCAGAGGTGCGACTCGTACTCGTCCTTCTCCTTGTCGATGGTCTTGATCTCGTAGACGGCGCGGCTTCCGTCCGGCGACGGCGCGACCGCGTCGAGGAATTGGAGATCGAACAGCACTTCGGGAGTCACCGGACGCTTCGACATGATCGCTCCTCGCTATTTCGTTCCGGTCCTGAAACGGTTGAGCTGCGCGGTCAGATAGTTGCTGCCCGGCTCGAGGGCGAGCGCCCGCGATCCCACCTCGACCGCCTTGTCGCGGTCGCCCATGCGGAAGTGCACCTCGGCCAGCGTGTCCAGGATTCCGGTGTTCTGGGGCTCGAGGGCGACGGCCCGCTCCGCGGCATCGAGCGCCTCCTTCAAGTAGACGCCGTTGGTCGCGCAGGTCCACGCGAGACCGTTCAGGTTGGAGGCGTCGTTCTCTCCGCGGGCCAGGGCGCGGGCGAGCGCCTCGCCGACCCGCTCCCGCTCGACGCGAGCCAGCTCCTTCTTCCCCTTCTTCTCGTACGCGTCTGCGTAGCGGAGGTGCGCCTCGGCCAGGTCCTGCGCCTCGAAAATCCCAAAGACGCGCTTCAGCTCGCGGATCGGCTCCTTCGAGTCCTCCACGCGCAGGTCCACGTAGCGCGTGCGGTACTCGGGAAACTCGTCGCTGGGGCGCACCACCAGGATGGCCGCCGACTGCTGCCCGCGCTTGTCACCGCCCGCTGCCTGCGCGGCGTCGAGCGCGGCGAGGAGACGCTGGGACAGCTCCCCCTTCGTCTCGAGATAGGCGCGCTCCATCCCGGCCACCACGGCCTCGCCCGCGAGGATGTTCCCCTGGATCGAATAGCCCGGGCCGGTACGGTGCCCGGCCCACGAGTTGCAGTCTTTTCCGGTATGCGCACCGCTGCGTCCTCTGGCGTCCACGATCCCCACCTGGCGGTGCGAGGCGCCCGTGTCGGCGGCGAGGAGCGTCCGGAGCGCCTCGGCCGCGTTCTTCCCGCGCCGCATCAACTCCAGCCCCTTCGGGCCGAACGACTCGTTGGTCGAGGCCTGGGTCGCGACCGCGCCGACGCCCGCTTCCGCCCACGGCACCGCCATCCCCACGCTGAAGGCGCGCGACTGCACGGCCACCCCCAGCTCCTGGGTGGTCGAGTCGTAGGCGACGATCGAGAACGTGGCGGACGCGGTGGCCGGGGCCAGCGTCCACGCCAGGATGAGCGCCGCCGCGAGGCGTGTGGGCCGCGGGCGCGGGAACGAATCGATCACTTATCGTCTCCCTTGAAGCGCGCGATCTGATCCTTCAGGTACTGGCTCTTCGGGTCGATCATGGCGGCCCGAGTCTCCACCTCGATCGCCTTCTTGGGATTCCCGCTCCGAAAGTAGACCTCGGCCAGCGTGTCGAGGATGTCCACGTTTCGCGGCTCGGCACGAGCGGCCCGCTCCGCCGCGCGGCGCGCGCCGTCGAGGAAGATGTCGTTGGTCGCGCACGCCCAGGCGAGCCCGTTCAGCACCGACGCGTCCCGTTCTCCTCGCGAGAGGGCGCGCTCGAGCGTCTCGCGCACGCGGTCCCGCTCCAGCTTGGCCAGCTTCTGGTTTCCCGCCGCCTCCGCCTGCGCGGCATAGACGAGGTGCGTGTTCGCCAGATGGAATCCCTGGTGGATCTCCCAGACGCGGCGAAGCTCCTGGATCGGCGTCTTGTGGTCCTCCACGCGAAGATCGATGTAGCGCTCGCGGTACTCGGGGTTGGTCGCGCTGGGCCTCACCACGATCATCGCGGCCGACTGCATCCCGCGCTTGTCGCCTCCCGCCGCCTGCGCCGCTTCGAGAGCCGCGACGAGCCGCTCGGCCAATTCGCCGCGCGTCCCCTCGAACGCCTTGGCCATCCCGTCGACCACGGCCTGACTGGTGAGGATGTTCCCCTGCACGGCGAAGCCGGGACCGGTCCGCCCTCCCGCCCAGTCGAGACACCGCTTGCCCGTCCAGTTGGCGGCGCGCCCGCGCGCGTCCACGATGGCGAACTGGCGGCCGTCCCAACCCGAATCCGCGGCGGCCAGCGCGCGCATGACCTCGGGGGCGGAAAGGCCGGTCCGTAGGAGCGCCAGCGCCCGCGGCCCCAGCGACGTGTTCACGTTAGCCTGCGTGGCGACCGCCCCCACGCCCGCCTCGGCCCACGGAACCACGCCGCCAACGCTGAAGTACTTGGACTGAACGGCGACGCCCAGCTCCTGCGTGACGGTGTCCATGGCCACGATCGAGAAGGTGCCCGTGACCACGTCCGCGCCGGCGCGGCCCGCCATCACCGAGAGCGCTGCCGCGACCCCGAGCGCGAGCAGGTGCGGGAGCGCGAGCCTGGCCCTCGCCAGTCTTGGCGACGGGCGCACAAGACGATGCGTCATCGGAGGTACCCCCCTGGAAGCGGAATGAAACTGTTGGGGACGGAGCCCTTCGAAGGTAGCAAAACGGAGTGGGGATTGCGCCGGGATTCCAGCACCGGCGCGGTGTAGCGGACAGGACCTACAGACCTTCCCCCCTACGGGAGCAGAGGGGACCTAGGCGAAGCTACGGCGCGAGGGCGACGTCGAATTCTACAGCCACGGGGACATGGCAAGGAGCCGGCGCGACGGGCGCTCGATGGGGCAGATGCGCCGGCGCGTTCATGCTCGCGGTTGCGCGCGGTGGGTCGCCGAGGGGTGCGTGGGGTGAGGCCGCAATCCAGGAAAGAGTGGCGCACGAGGCCAGGAGGATCAGCGCCCGAGCCCAGACAGGCGCCGGGGGATCAGGGTTGCGCGAATGCGTAGATGTGCTCCCCGATTGTACTGCTAGCCGTCAGAGGTTGTGCCTCCACCACCGCGGCGACGGGCCCGCGAGGAGTGCCCAGTTCATGGGCCACCGCCAGGAGCAGAAAGACGGCGAGAAACGCCGCGGTCACGCGGCCGGACTGGGGGCTTTCCCGGGAGTACCGCATCGGCTGCCCGCGGAAACCGGGTGGCATTCTTTGCGTGAGATTGAAATCTCGGGGGCGGGGTGTAGGTGTTTGGCTGACACGCGGTAGAGCTTGTAGCGGCACCCTTTGAGAAGGCCTCCCCATCGATCCCAACACCACTCGCGAATCCTTCGAACCAGAACCTTGCCAGAGACTTGTAGACGTCTGGCTGAGTCGATTGTCGCCCACGTTCCCTCCCCTTCGACGCCGGGCTGGACTACAACGCCCAGCTACCGCCGAGGAGGGGAAGCAATTATCGTGCTTGCACCCGCGGGAGAGTACGTGGAGGGTCCTGGGGCGAAGGGACTGCGGGATTACACGTGGATCAGAAGGTCTTCCGCAGCAGAAGCGCTAGGAGATGCGCGCGGTAATCCTGCATCGAGTCTCCGAGAAAGATCGCGTTCGACGTTCCGGTGACCGGGAAGACCAGCGGCACGTCTTCGGTCGCGAAGTCGGTGACGCTGAACTCCTCCCAGGACCACCGCGCGCCCAGCGAAGTGCCCGCGTCGAATGTGTACCAGGCCTCGGCTCCCAGACTCTGCCTGCGGTACTTGGTTCCCGGAAGGTCGATGGCGGTGCGCCGAAAGTTCGTGAGGTGGTAGATGCCGGGAGAGCGCTCGAACTCGTACGTGCCGACCACCGAGATCCGGTCGGGAATGGCTCGCCACGTGACGGCTCCGGTCGCATAGACGAACCAGTCGTTGAGACGCGCCTGCCACGCCGTGCTGTCGTCCAGGCGCACGAGGGCGGAGCTCGACTCGCGCGAGCGCTGGTTGGTGTAGACCTGGGTCCAGCCGTAGCCGCCGCTCAGCTCGACCCGGTCGGTCAGCTGGTACGACGCATCGGCGCTGATACTCCGGCGCGTCTCGTCCAGCAGTCCAAGCTGGGTCTCGCTCGTGTCCGGAGAGAGCGGAGCGTCGATCCCCGGGAGATCCCGGTCCTCGTACTTGTTCCTGAGATATTCGTAGGCGGCTGAGATCTGAAATCGGTCGTTCGGAATCCAGCCCAAGAGACCGCGCGCCTGCTCCTGCTGGCGGTCGCCCACGTCGAACCGGCGGAGCGTGGGCTGCTCGACGAAGACTCCCGATGCGTTCTGGTAGTCGGCCTCCTCGAAGTGATCCATCTTGCGGTCGGCGCGGCGGTACCGCGCTTCCGCCTCGATTCCGGTGCGCGGTCGCACGCGCGCCTTTCCCTCGAACGCCCACTCGTTGTCGCGCGCTACTTCGCGGAAGGTCCGGTCGCGCCGAGTGTGCTCCGCGGTCCCGGTGAGGGTGACGCGGGAACTCGGCGTCAGCGAGACGTCGGCGCCGTACACCGTGTTCTGGAAGCCGATCGGGTGGGTCGCGACCGGAGCCGGCCGCCAGCTCTGGTCGTAGGCCACTTGCCCGGGGATCACGTGCTGCCTGGTCTTGTTGTCGTAATCGTGGTGGCGGTAGCGGAGCGTCCCCGTCACGTAGCGGGAGGGGGAACCGGTCAGCCGCACATCGCCCGTGAGCACGTCGACCTTCCCCGCGGTGCCGGCGCCCGGCAGCGGGAACGTGTCGGGCTGGAGGATCGCGGTGTTGATCGTCAGGGGAAGCCAGCGATCGTTCTGAGTGATCTGGCTCAAGCCCAGATAGGCCGTCAGAGCCGTGCGGTGCGGAAGCTGCACTCCGGCCTTCAGCGCGCCGCGGACAGTGGTGTTGTCCGGGTAGAGGTCGATGCGCCCGCGCGACGAGCCGGCCGTGGGGCTGTCGGTGTACCGGCGCGGATTGTCGAAGACCAGGGCGTCCACGTCGTTCTGGAATGCGTCCACGCCTCCCAGCACCTCCAGGGCCAGACGCCGGCGCACGTAGGAGACGCGCGCCTCACCCTGTGCCATGGTCTGGCGGATCGGCTCGGTGATCTCCACTACATTGCCGAATCCGAATGAGCCGCCGTAGGCCTTGGTGCCCTGCCGCTGCCGGCGCGATCCCCGCACGTCGAGCTGAAAGCCGGGCGTCATTCGCGCCTTCAGCCGCGCTTCCGTGCGGTCGGTTCGGAAGCCGAGCGGGACTCGGTGGCCGTTGCGTGTCATGTCCAGGAGCGTGTTCGTGGCCTGATTCGCGGGATCTTCCTGAATACGCCTCTGGAGCGTATCGGGCAGCGTGAGCACGCCCGGCGCGATCTCGGTATAGGGCGTCCGCGCTATGAAGCTGAAGTTGTGCGGCGTGCGGGCGTAGTCGATCCCGGCGGTCCAGCGCGGCCGCCGATATTGGAGCGTCGTCGCCTGGTCGTTCTGGAACGCGTCCGTGCCGAACAGCGCGTAGCGTCCGTTCCGGAGCGTGTCCCGGACGACGAACGACTCGAGGAAGGGACCGTTCGGGATGTCGCGGAACTCCTCGAACCTGGCTTCCCGGGCCGTCTGGTCCCACCATTGGGTGCCGAACGTGACTTCGCCGTCCGCCGCGCACGCGGCTCCGGCCGGCGCGATGAGGAGCAGGAGCATCGCGGGGAGACCCCACCGGCTGTGGCGATGCGAGTTCATGCTCCCCCCTATCTCAGGAGTGTCTTCCCTGAGGGGTGATTGGAACCGTGGACCTGGACGTGGCAGTTGGTGCACGACCGGTTGAAGAGACGATTGCTCACCAGATCCGGTTGATCGTAGAGCGTGCTCGGGTGACGCGTCGCGATGTGGCAGCGCTGGCAGAGGAAGGGCTTCTTCGACGCGAGCACCTTGTCGTTGTTGGATCCGTGCGGCAGGTGGCAGCTCACGCAGTCTTCGCGCACCGGCGGATGCTCCCAGAGGAACGGACCGCGCTTGTCCATGTGGCACGTGGTGCACAGCTCCACGTTCGACACGCCCCGGATCATGTGCCGGCCCGGGGATCCGTGCGGGTTGTGGCAGTCGGCGCACGTCATCCCGCCTTCACGGAGCGGCATGTGCGCCGTATGCGCCAGCTCCGCCCGCCTGTCGTGGTGGCACTTCACGCACTGGGCCGTCGCGTTCCGGGCCGAAAGGAGCTTCGCCCCCCCCGGGTCCTGGGGCGCGTGGATGCTGTGGCAGTCGCGGCAGGCAACCTTGTTCCGCGCGTGCGCGCTCTGCGGCCAATCGAATTGCTCCGCGGTTCGGTGGCAGCTCACGCAGACGGCGTCCGCGTCCTCGGTCTTCATCGTCTTGAGATTTCGGATCGAGCGAAACCCCGGGTCGTCCGCGTTCCCCTCGGCGGCCGCGTGCAGGGAGCCCGGGCCGTGGCAGGACTCGCACTCGACCACCTTTCCGGCTTCATGGCCGTCGACACGCGCGCCGTGGTGGGGATTGTGCTCGAGGCCGTCCCACTGCTCGGCGTGGCAGGGCTGGCACGCTGCCGCGCCAACGTAGTGGATTGGCTCCGGCGGGGACGCGGGCGCTGGCGGCTCTTCTTGCGCGAGCGCCGGCATCGACGGCCCAAGCGCCAGCACGGCAGCGGCTAAGGCGACGGTGACGTGCACGCTCCACGCACGATTCATGTTCGGCCCTCCGACGTTTGGGGCACCCAGGTACGCGTACAATACGGCCGGCGAAGCGCCGAATGCTATGCTACCTAGGTAGTATCAGTACGATTACGCATTGTGCGGGCACCGCGCCTGGCATACCCTGCGTACATGGCCGTCAAACGGAGCAATGCCCGTGCCCCACGGCCCAAAACCAAGACATCGACAGAGGCAGCGACCCGGAGCAACAGAGTCCGGGACGAGGGAAGTCTGCGGATTCTGGTCGCGGACAACCTGCCGATGGATCGGAGCGGGCTGGTCGCCATCCTAGGGACGCAGCGGGATTTCAGCGTCGTAGGGGAAGCTACGGAGATCCGCGAGGTAATCACTCTCTGCCGTAAGCTGCACCCTTCCGTACTG
>JBKJXM010000291.1:0-8329 GCA_046716305.1 Candidatus Eiseniibacteriota bacterium | reverse complement strand
CTTTTGGCCTATACTCCGCCGGGCGGCCGGGAACGGCGAGGGAGGGAACGCAGCTTGGCTGCACGAGACGGTGAAGTGGGTCCGGATCGCGGGGGGTGGTGGCTTGCCTGGGCCATCCCGGCGCTCGGCATTGCCCTGGGAGGCTGGTTCGTGGGGATGGGGGTGCAGAACATCCGCACGGCCGATCGCTTCGTCAACGTGAAGGGAGTCGCCGAGCGGGAGGTGAAGGCCGACCTGGCGCTCTGGCCCATCCAGCTCGCTGTGACCGACAACGACCTCGCCGCGGCGCAGAGCCGGCTCAGCCAGAACGTGGGCCGTGTCGTCGCCTTTCTTCGCTCGAACGGCATCGACTCGACCGAGATCGAGCTCCAGACGCTCCGGGTGACCGACATCATGGCCAACCCGTTCCGGGGTGAGCAGAGGGTCGGGAGCCGCTTCATCCTCCAGCAGACGGTCAGCGTTCGCTCCGGCGATACGGATCGCGTCCAGGCGACCAGCCAGAAGGTGGGGGAGCTGGTGAACGCGGGAGTGGTCCTTTCCTCGGGGCCGGAGTGGGGCCCCGGTGGTCCGAGCTATATCTTCCGGAAGCTGAACGACCTGAAGCCCGCCATGATCGCCGAGGCCACAGCCCAGGCGCGGAAGGCGGCGGAGCAGTTCGCCAAGGACTCGCGGAGCCGCCTCGGCGGCATCCACCGCGCGAACCAGGGGGTCTTCGTCATCCTCCCCCGGGACGCCGCGGGCTCGGACCAGGGGCCGGGGATCGCCGAGCAGTCGCAGATGTACAAGATCGTGCGCGTGGTGACGTCGGTGGAGTACCTGCTCCGGAACTAGCCGTGCTACAGGCGCCGCCGGCCCGCGCGGCCGCGAAGGATGAACGTGTCCACCGCGTAGCGTCCGCCGCCCGTCAGCGTGAGCGTCGCGAAGCAGACCATGTAGACCAGGGCCAGCTCCTTGTCGCCGAACGGATCCGAGCCATGCTGGACGAACGCGCCGACCAGGAGGAAGAACACGATGGGAGCCGCCGCGACTCTCGTGGCCACGCCGAGCATCACGGCGCCCGCGCAGACGACTTCCGCGAACACCACGAGGGAAAAACTCACCTCGGGGCCCAGCCCGATCGGATTCGCGAACTTGTGCGCGCGCTCGGTCCAGTGGAGCAGCTTGGGGAGACCGTGCGTGAAGAAGAGAAGGCCGCCGGCTCCCACGCGAAGCACCAGGATGCCTACGGAGTTGAGAACGTCTTTGGTGCGCCGCATGGCGCTCCTTTCCGCAAAGGGGATTCCCCGTGAACGACAGCTCTGAGCCTCTCGTGCTTCTGACGGGCGGAAACGGATTCGTGGGAAGCCGCCTGGCGCGGCGGCTGGCCGTCGAAGGTCGCCGCGTGCGGGCCATCGTCCGCGAGCCGGGATCGGAGCCGGAGCTGGCGAACGCCCGCGTCGAAGAGATCGCGGGTGACTTCGCGCGTCCGGAGGTGGCCGGGCCCGCCGCTCGCGGCGCGGACGCGGTCATTCACTGCGCCGCGACCGTGGGACCGGATCTCGAGACGGCGCGGAAGGTGAACGTCGAAGGGACGCGCGCGATGGTCGAGGCCGCGCTGGCCGCGGGCGTCCGGCGCTACGTGCAGATCTCCACCATCGCGGTCTACGCGCGCGCTCCCAAGGAGCTGCTGGACGAAGGGGCCCCTCTCAAAGAGGACGGAGACCCGTACGGACTCACGAAGGCGGAAGCCGACCGGGTGGTCCTGGACGCGATGAAACGCGGTCTCCCGGCCGTGATCCTCCGGCCGGGCGCGATCCTCGGCGTCCATCGCACCTCCACGTGGGCGGTCAAGATGCCGGCGCGGATCCGGGACGGGCAGGTCAAGCTGCGCGGCGACGGGCGGGAGACGCTTCCATGGGTGCACGTGGAGAACCTGGCGGACGCGGTGCTCCTCGCTCTCGCCGAGCCGCGCGCGGTCGGGCAAGCGTACAACGTGGCGGACCGCGACGCATCGTGGCGCGAATACACCGACGAGGTGCGCGGCTGGTTCGGAACGCCGCCCCTCGAGGCGATTCCGGAAGCCGAGTTCGGCGGCTACTGGATGGGGCGGTTCGACGCCTCGCGGATCCGCTCCGAGCTCTCCTACCGGCCTCGCCGGAGCTACCGCGACGGGATGGACGAAGCCGCGGCGCACTGGGCCCGCGAGCGAGCCGCGAAGCCGTGACATGGGGGCGTGACCGCCGCGCCGTCGACTCCGGCGATCAGGGCTCGTAGCGCTTCGTCTCCTCGATCGCGGCGCCGCTCTCCCCACGGAAGGTGAAGACCGAGCGGAAGGTCCCTTCCACGCCGACCTTGACCCCTTCGCGCGGCGCTCCCCTCTGGGAGATGACGAGGATCGTGCCCGTTCCGTCGTCCAGCCGGTAGGCGCCGTAGCCCAGAAATCCCACCGAGGTCGTCACCTTGCCCCCCACGCGCACGGTCGTGCCGTCGTAGCGGCCCGGGTCGTCGAGAAGCGTTCGGATTTCGGTCGCGCCGCCTTTGCAGCCGGAAGCGCCCAGAGCCAGCGCGGCGATGAGAATCGCGAGCCACGCGCCGCGGCGCGGCTGGTGGACGGGCGCGCCCAGGCGCGGTCGTACGGACGAAGTCGGGGACATCATGCCTCCTCCTTGAAAGAGCTTCGGCGCTCTAGCGCCGCTTTGCGAACAGCGTGATCGCCACGCCGGCCAGCACCAGGGCCGCGCCCGCGGCCGTGGCGGGCGGAAGCGCCTCGGAGCGGACGAGCGCGCCCAAAAGCACGGCGATCACCGGCACGACGAGCGTCAGCGCGTGCACCTTGGTCACCTTCCACTTCGTGATCAGCCAGCCGTAGAGCGCGTACGCGCCCAGGTTGCCCGCGATCACCAGGTAGAGGATCGGTCCCCATCCCTTGAGGTCTCGCGGGAGCGCGTGCGGCTCGCCGAACGCGAAGCTGGCCGCCAAGCATACCGCCGCCCCCACCGCGGCGCCGACACCGTTTGCGACCCAGGTCGACTGCGGCGGGCCCTTCTTCAAGAGTACCCCGGAGAGGGAGGCGAAGGTGGCGGCCGCGAACACGGCCGCGAGCGCGACCGGCGGGCCCCCCGCCGCGAGCTCGCCGGAGAAGATGAGCGCCACGCCCGCCAGACCGATCAGGGCACCCAGGATCTGATGCCGCTCGAGCGGGTGCACGCCGAGGAGCGCCGCGAAGATCGCGGTCGTCATGGGAATCGTCCCGTAGATGACCGCCGTGGTGCCGCTCGAGACCTGGAGCTCTCCCCGGTAGAGGAGGACGAAGTTCAGCCCGTAGTTGAAGAAGCCGTACCCGACCGCCGCGCGGAGCGCCGCGCCTCGCGGCCAGCGCGCGCCGGCCGCGCGCGCCACGACCGCGTAGAGTGCCATCGCGATGGCGAGCCGCAGGAAGGCCGCCCAGATCGGCGCGACCGACTCGTTCCCGATCCGGATCGCGAGAAACGTGCTCCCCCAGATGAGGGACATCGCGACGAACGCGGCATACGTGGCCGTGTTCCGGGTCTCGGCTCGGCTCGGGGCGGACGCGCGCGGCACCATGGGGCGGCATCTTGCCAGATTCGGAGTTTCAGGCGAAGAATTTCAAGGCGGAGGGACGAGAATGAAAAGGGCCGGCTCCCCCGAGGGAACCGGCCCGTGAGTCTTGGCTGAGAGCGGTCTTACGGCCGAAAGGTGACCTGGGTGCCGCGGCTGTCGAGCAGGTTCAGGCGAGGGACCTGCTTGTCGTCGATGAACATCTGGAGCCGCGGCGTCTCGGACTGGTCGAGAAAGTCGAACTCGGGACCCTTTTCGGTGACGCCGATGTTGGCGCGGAGCTTCCCGTTCGAGTCGAGCATCGTGATCGCGGGGCCGTCATCCGACATCCCGAGAATCATCCGGGTGTTCCCGGTCGCGTCCTTGATGATGAGTAGATCGGTCTCCAGGGTGCGTCGCGGCGCGCTCATTCCGATGCACAGCGCCGCCGCTCCGACCAGGACCGCCAGCGTCCCCGCGGCCCGGACGGCGCGATTCTGCCGCTCCAGCCGATTGATCCGCTGGATGAGAGTCTGCTGCTCCGTCAGATCCACCTGCATGCAACGCCCCCTTACGATTCGAGTGGGAAGGTGTCGAACCCCGGTCGCGGACGCCCGCGGGAAACGAAGCGGGTGGACACGCAACATCAATTCATCGGCAGGAGCGGCCGAAAGTTTAGAGGGATTCGCCTGGTGACGACCCGGTGGGGCGTGAAATGGAGGTCACGAAGGTCGCGATCGTGACGGCGGGAGTTGCGATCGTCGCGATTCCAACGACCGCGACCGACGCGAAGCGCAACAGGAGCGGGCGGATCGCGATCGTGCTGGCTTCATGCGGCCACGCGCCCGCGCGGGCGGCGCCGTCCGGATCGTTCCGTCCTAAGTGGTGGGGATGCAAACGCTTCCCATCTCAAGTCAGCGGCCTCGGGCGCCGATACATGGCGCGGAGGCGGATCGCTTCCAGGGAGGTGCCAGGCCGCTGTTTTCCCGACGCTACATCCAGATCGTCCTCTTCCGCGTGGCGCTAGCGGTGCTCGCGCTTCTCGTGGCGGCCCGCGCCGGCCACGAGCAGAAGAGCACGCTGCCGGCGTGGCCACTCGCCGCGGTCTTCGCGGCGAGCGCCGCCGCGCTCGCGATCTGGCCGCTCCTGGTGCCGGGGCGGAACCGCACCCTCGTTTCCTACTCGCTCTCGTCCGCGTTCTACGTCGCCGGGATGTTACTGCTCACGCCGGCGGCCCTGGCGGCGGCGATCTGCTTCGCGGTCACGCTCTCCGACCTGATCCGCGGCGTGCGCTCGTACCGAATCGTGTTCAATCTTTCCTCCGCGACCCTCGCCTACGTCGCCCCGGCGCTCTTCTTCTCGCTGGGGCCGCGGCAGATGGAGATCATGTTCCATCCGGCCGCGCGCGCCGGGCTCGAGCTGTTGATCGCGGCGGCCGCGGTCATCCTGCACCTGCTCCTCCGGAGCATCTCGCTCCGACTGGAGCACGGCTCCGAGACGCCCCGCTGGGGCGCGTTCGAGGGTCCGGGCCTGGTCGAGGCGATCTACGGCCTGGTCCTCTCGGTGAGCATTCTGGTCCTGACGCGCATTCACCCGGCGCTCCTCACCGTGGTTTACATCGAGCTGGCGATCACCGCGTGGTTCGTGCGGAGCTTCCGGGTCATCGTGGTGCAGCTGCGGCAGGAGGCGGACGGACCGCGGCGGCGCCTCAAGGTGATCGGGGAGCGGGCCTCGGACGCGAAGCAGCAGGAAGAGGCGCCCTCGAAGTTCCGGGAGCGCCGCGCTAGAAAATCGGGCTAGCCGCGGCGGGGTCTAGCGCGGCGCGCGCTGGCCGTAGCGCGCGGCGACGTACTCGTCGAGCAGGTCGAAGAACTCCTCGGCGATCCGCGGTCCCGTGAGCGTGGTCCGGAGCTGTCCGTCCACGTAGACCGGCGCCTTCGGATTCTCCCCCGTGCCGGGCAGCGAGATCCCCACGTCCGCGTGGCGCGATTCGCCGGGACCGTTCACGACGCACCCCATCACCGCGACGCGCAGCTCCTCCACGCCGGGATAGCTCTCGCGCCACGTCTCCATCCGCTCGCGAAGCCGATCGTTGACCCGCTCGGCCAGCTCCTGGAAGTAGCTGCTCGTGGTGCGGCCGCACCCGGGGCACGACGTCACCTGGGGCGCGAAGTGGCGGATGTCGAGGGACTGGAGGATCTGCTGGCAGACCGCCACCTCCTCGCGCCGGTCCCCGCCCGGGGTCGGCGTGATGCTGACCCGGATGGTGTCGCCGATCCCCTCCAGCAGGAGCACCGAGAGTCCGGCGGCCGAAGCGACGGTGCCCTTCAGGCCCATGCCGGCTTCGGTCAGTCCCAGGTGGAGCGCAAAGTCGGTCTCCGCCGCGAGCCGGCGATAAAGGGCCACCAGGTCGCGCACGCCCGAGACCTTCGCGGACAGCACGATGGCGTCGTGCGGCTGCCCGAATTCCTCGGCGAGCGCGGCCGAGCGCACGGCGCTCTGGAACATGGCGTCCAGCGTCACCTCGCGGTCGGGTCGGGGCGAGGCGCTGCGCGCGTTCTCGTCCATCAGCCCGGTCAAGAGCTCGCGGTCGAGCGATCCCCAGTTCACGCCGATCCGCACCGGCTTTCCATGCCGGACCGCGGCCTCGATGATCTTCCGGAAGTGCTCATCGTGGCGCTTTCCCGCGCCCACGTTGCCGGGGTTGATCCGGTACTTGTCGAGCGCGCGGGCGCACTCGGGGTGCTCGCTCAGGAGGAGGTGCCCGCTGAAGTGAAAGTCGCCGACGATCGGCGTGGAAAGCCCTGCCTCCCGGACCCGCGCGGCGATCTCGGGCACCGCCTTCGCCGCCTCGGGGGTGTTCACGGTGACCCGCACCAGCTCCGAGCCCGCCTCGGCCAGGGCGATCACCTGCGCGGCGGTGGCCGCGGCGTCGGCCGTGTCGGTGTTCGTCATCGACTGGACGGCCACCGGATTCCCGCCGCCGACCGTGACCGAGCCGATGCGCACCGCCGTCGAGCGGCGGCGTGGCGGGTCGGACGGGTGCGGCGGGGAAGCGCCGGCAGGCTTCAAACTGATGAGCGGCATCCGTTCATTCTAGTACACTGCGGTCATGCTCGCATCGGCCGAAGTCCGCACAATGTTCGCGTCGGTGGCGCGCTCCTACGACCGCGCCAACCAGATCCTCTCCCTGGGGATGCACCACCGCTGGCGCCGCGCGACCGTGCGGTGGAGCGGGGCCAAAGCGGGGGACCGGGTGCTCGACTGCGCCACGGGGACGGGGGACCTGGCGCTGGAATTCCGTCGCGCGGTGGGCGACCGCGGCGAGGTGGTGGCCACCGACTTCTGCGACGAGATGCTGGCGCTCGGACCCGCCAAGGCGGCCCGCGCCGGGCTCTCCGTTCGATTCGAGCCCGCCGACCTGCTCGCGCTGCCGTATGCGGACGCGTCGTTCGACGTGGTGTCGGTGGCGTTCGGGATTCGGAACGTCGAGGACCCCGCGCGCGGCATCCGCGAGATGGCGCGCGTCGCCAAGCCCGGCGGCAGCGTCGTCGTGCTCGAGTTCGGCCAGCCGGGCGGTGCGCTCTTCGGGTCTCTCTTCCGCTGGTACAGCCGCGCCGTGCTCCCGCGCGTGGGCGGCTGGATCAGCGGCCGGCGCTCGGCCTACGAATACCTGGACCGCACTGCTTCCACCTTCCCGGCCGGCGCCGCGTTCGCGGAGCTGATGCGCGGGACGGGCCGCTTCCGCGAGGTGCGCGCGCGCGCGCTGACGGGCGGCGTGGCCTACGTCTATATCGGCGAGGTCGCGTGAGCATCGAAGCGGTCTTTCCGATTCGCTTCCAGGACGTGGACGCTGCCGGAGTGCTCTTCTTCGCCCGGATCTACGACTACTGCCACCAGGCCTACGAAGAATTGTGGGCGGCGGCGGGCGTGGATCGCGCCTGGGTCTTCTCGGGGGCCGACTTCCTCATCCCCATCGCGCACAGCGAGGCCGACTACAAGGCCCCGATCCGCCACGGCGAGCGCGTGACGGTGCGCGTGGACGTGACGCACGTGGGGCGCGCCTCGTTCCACCTGGCCTATCGCGTGCATGGCCCGCGCGGCACGACCGATCTTCGGGCCAGCGCGAGGACAGTCCACGCCTTCGTGGCGAGGGAAGAGATGCGTCCGATCCCGATCCCCGACGATCTACGGGTGTTTCTGCTTGGCCATCTCGTCGAGAAGAAGCTCCCGCACCACGCGCCGAAGTAGCTTTCCCGAAGCGGAGCGGGGGAGCGCCGCCACCGTGATCAGATGGCGGGGCAGCTTGAAGCCGGAGAGGGTGGCGCCGGCGTGCGCGCGCAGCTCTTCGAGCGTGATCGAGCGCCTCGGCCGAAGCTCGACCGCGGCGGCCACCTCCTGACCCCACTCGCGCGAGGGGAGCGCGACCACGCACGCCGCGGCGACGCCGGGATGCGTGCCCAGGACCCGTTCCACCTCCTCGGGGGATACGTTCTCGCCCCCCGTCACGATGCGGTCGGCCCGGCGGTCCAGCACGACCAGGCGCCCCTCGGGATCCCACCGCCCCACGTCGCCGGTTCGAAGCCAGCGCCTGGAGAGCGCCGCCTGGGTGGAAGCGGGATCTCCGAGGTAGCCGGCCATCACCATCGGGCCGCGCACCACGATCTCTCCCTCTTCCCCGGGCTCGGCGCGGCGGTCGTCCGCGACGCGGATCTCGACCTGCACGAAGGGGAGCGGGCGTCCGGCGGTCGAGAGCCCGCGCGGCCATTCGCCCGGCGGAAGCGTGGTCACC
>JBKJXM010000290.1:0-4411 GCA_046716305.1 Candidatus Eiseniibacteriota bacterium | reverse complement strand
ACGCCGGCGCAGCCCGCGACGCCGGCGCAACCCGCACCGTCAACGCCAGAGAAGGCGCCGGGCAGCAAAGCCACGCCGCCTCCGCCCGCAGCGCAGCGCCCCCAAGCTCCGGCGCCGCCCGCGCGCCAACCCACATCGGCGCCCCCTTCCTCAGCGCCCCCGCGCCTCATGCCGTCCGCGGAGCGCCTCATCGGGCAGCACGGACTTACGCCGGGCCAGGTGCCCGCGAGCGGTCCCGGCGGGCGGCTTCTCAAGGAAGACGTGCTCGAACACCTATCAAGGAAGCCCGAGGCCGCGGGCCCGGTCGAGGAAGTGGTGCCGATGAGCCCGCTCCGCCTTCGCATCGCGGAGCGGCTGAAGGAGGCGCAGAACACCGCGGCCCTCCTCACCACGTTCAACGAGATCGAGATGTCGGCGGTCGTCGCGCTGCGGGAAGAGCTGAAAGAGCCCTTCCAGGAGCGCTACGGCGTGAAGCTGGGCTTCATGTCCTTCTTCGTGAAGGCGGCGGTGGACGCGCTGATGCGCTTCCCGCAGGTGAACGCCGAGATCCGCGACAAGGAGATCGTCTACAAGAACCACTACGACATCGGCATCGCGGTGGGCGGCGGGCGCGGGCTGGTCGTGCCGGTGCTGAAGGGCGCGGACGGCCTCTCCTTCGCCGAGATCGAGTTGGCCGTCGCCGATTTCGCGCAGCGCGCCAAGGACAACAAGCTGAGCCTGGACGAGCTGAAGGGCGGAACGTTCACCATCTCGAACGGCGGCGTCTACGGCTCGCTCCTCTCCACGCCGATCGTGAATCCGCCCCAGAGCGGCATCCTGGGACTCCACGCTATCCACAAGCGTCCGGTCGCGATCGACGACGAGGTCGTGATCCGCCCCATGATGTACGTGGCGCTGACCTACGATCACCGCATCATCGACGGCCGCGAATCGGTGACCTTCCTCAAGCACATCAAAGAGCTGATCGAGCGTCCGACCCGCATGCTGCTGGGGATCTAGCGTGGCCGAAGCGAAGCACGACCTGGTCGTCATCGGCTCGGGGCCCGGCGGCTATGTCGCCGCGATCCGGGCGGCGCAACTCGGGCTGAACGTGGGCTGCATCGAGACGGAGCCCGCGCTGGGCGGCACCTGCCTTCGGGTCGGATGCATCCCCTCGAAGGCCCTCTTGGAGTCGAGCGAGCGCTACCACGAGACGAAGGAGGCGCTGGCCCCGCACGGAGTCCTCGTCCAGTCGGTTTCCCTCGACCTCCCTGTGATGCTGAAGCGCAAGGACGAGATCGTGCGCGGCCTGACGGGCGGCGTCGACATGCTCTTCAAGAAGAACAAGGTGACGCGCTACACCGGACGCGGGCGGTTCGCGGGGGCGGGCCGCGTGATCGTGGAGGGAGGCGCCCAGCCTGCAACGCTGGAAGCCAAGAACATCCTGATCGCCACCGGCAGCAAGTCCTCATCGCTCCCGGGCGTCACGGTCGACGGCGACCGCGTCGGCACGAGCACCGAGGCGCTCGCCTACGCGCAGGTCCCGCAACATCTCGCGGTGATCGGGGCCGGCTACATCGGCCTCGAGATGGGCTCGGTGTGGCTCCGCCTGGGCGCGAAAGTCACCGTGATCGAGTATCTGGATCGCATTCTTCCGGGCATGGACGCCGAGATCGCGACCGAAGCGCTCCGGCTCTTCAAGCGCCAGGGGATGGAGTTCCGTCTGGGGCAGAAGGTGACCGGCGCGCGGGCCGACGGAAAGGGCGCCGTCGTCGAATGCGAAGGACAGCCGCCGCTCCGGGCCGACCGGGTTCTCCTCGCGGTGGGACGCGTTCCGAACACCGACGGGCTCGGCCTCGAGGCCGTCGGCATCACATCCGACGCGCGGGGGCGGATCCCGGTGGACGAGCATTACCGCACGACGGCCGAGGGGGTCTACGCCGTCGGCGACGTGATCGGCGGGGCGATGCTCGCCCACAAGGCCTCCGAGGAGGGGGTCGCATGCGTCGAGTGGATCGCGACCGGCTACGGCCACGTGAACTACGAGGCGATTCCGGGCGTGGTCTACACGCAGCCCGAGATTGCCACCGTGGGCCGCACCGAGGAGGAGCTGACCGCCGAGGGGCGCGCCTTCAAGAAGGGGGTCTTCTTCTTCCGGGGCATCGCGCGCTCCCGCGCGCTGGGACAGACCGACGGCCGCGTGAAGATCCTGGCCGACCAGGCCACCGACCGGATCCTGGGCGTCCACATCATCGGACCCCGGGCCGGGGATCTCATCGCCGAGATGGTGGCCGCGATCGAGTTCGGGGCGAGCAGCGAGGACATCGCGCGCATCTGCCACGCGCATCCCACGCTGTCGGAAGCGGTGAAAGAGGCCGCGCTCGCCGTGGACGGGCGCGCCATCCACGCCTAGCCGCTACTTGACGAGGATGAGCTTCTTCGAGTCCTGGAAGCCGGATCCGGTGTCGATCCGGTAGAAGTAGACGCCGCTTCCCAGGCGGTGTCCGGCGCCGTCCTTCCCATCCCAGCGAACCAGATAGACCCCGGGCGCGTGAGGCGCGTCCACCAGGGTCCGCACCAGGGCGCCGCCCGCGTTGAAGATCCGGATGGCGACCGGCCCGCTCTGACCGATCGTGTAGCGGATCGTCGTCATCGGGTTGAACGGATTCGGGGCGTTCTGGGAGAGCGCATTCCGGAGCGTCGGCGCTTCGCTGGCTGGATCTTCCGCGACCGCCGTGGGCGTGTAGCAAGGCGGGACCTTGAAATAGTCGAACATGACGTTCCTGGCGAGCTGGAGCCGCTCGCCCCCTTCCTCGATACTGCTGTAATTGAATCCCTGGAAGAGGACGCGCGCGCTGTCCGAGCCGAAGGCTGCGTACTTGGTCGCATAGCGGGTGGCGGCGCCGAAGGTGTTCGGATACCTCATGAACACGGCGGCCTTGCCGTTCGCGACTCCCTGAGTCGACGTGGTCAGCAAGTCCAGCTTGTCCAGGATGGGACAGTCGGCGTTCACATGAAAGGACCGCCCCGCCAAAGGCGCCCCGGCCACCCCGGCGACCAAGGGGTGAAGCGAGTCCTGGGGCGCGTTTTCCCACATGTCGCGAAGGTTTCGCATGCCGCAGGTAAACGCCAGGAATGAATTGTAGTCGAGCCCCCGGGCGGTCAGCTCATAGGCGACATTGTCCCCGGCAATCCACAAATTGCGGCTTTTCCCCGTCTGCTGGATCCACGACTGGAGCAGGGCCTGGTCCTGCTGCGATATCGTGAAGGACGTGAGGCTGCCCGCGTGCCAGATGATCGTGGAGTACTGGAGAAGCGCGTCGACTCCGGCCGTCGGCCAGTCGTAGGTGCCGCTCGTGGCGTCGCCGCCGGGCGTGTTTCCGAGACCGCTCGTGGGCGCGTTCACCTCCCAGACGTCGAACTTGTACCCGTGGGCGCGGAGGTTGTCCGCCAGGAAGTTCTTCGGCTCCCGGCCGGCGTAATTGTTCACGATCAGGATCGTCGCCAGGCTGTCGAAGCAGCTCATGGACGGATTGGTCGCCGATTTGACCGGAAGAATGGACGCTGAGAAGTACGGACCCTGGATGTCCGACGCGCGCAGGGGAAGCGATGCGGACTCCTCGGTGCTGTCCGTCACGGTGAAGTAGTACTCGAGCGTCGTGTTCGCCGGATAGGCGCCCGGGGGAACGTCGGCGTATCGCACGCGCGGCAGCGCTGCGGCGGCAGGGAGGAGCGGCGTGCTGCTCCACGCGCCTCCGTTCATTCGATACCTCATCGCTCCCAGCTTGTACCCGCGCGAGGCCGACACCTCCACCGCAACGCTGTCTCCTTGCGGCGTGTTGAAGTTGTCGTCCTTGAAGAAGGGCGTGGTCGTGAAGGTATCGTTGAAGAGATCGACGTCCCGATGGAGGAACGCGGGAGGAGCGACGCCGACGACACCCACCGCCAGGTTGTCGAAGAACGTGTAGACGCCGTTCGCCGAGCCCAACCCGTTGCAGTAGATCTGCGCGTAGTCCGTCAGCGCGAACTCGAGCTGCAGCGAGTCCTTCCCCGCGCCGCCCGGGAGGACGACTTTCTGGCGCGCCCAGTCCTTCGAGGAGCCGTAGTAGACCAGCCGCGTCGGATCGACCCACGCGCTCCAAGCGGGGTCGCCCGTGTTCCGCGTGCGGAACCGGAGGTGGTAGTAGAAGCACGCATAGAGCGGCAGGTTTCGGTAGACGTCGAAAACCATGAACGCTTCGGAGGGCCGGTTGATGAAGATGGCCGGCGTGTGGAGCAGATTGTCGAGCCGCGGGATCACCGACTGTGTGGACGGGTCCCAGTCGGACCAGACGTTCGTCCGATTCTCGGTGCAGACGTCCTCGGTGAAGACGTTCGAGCTGATCGAGAACAGGTCTCCGACCGGCGGGTAGATGGACATGTCCCATTGCCC
>JBKJXM010000289.1:0-4255 GCA_046716305.1 Candidatus Eiseniibacteriota bacterium | reverse complement strand
GCTGCATGCCGTAACAGACGCCGAGCACGGGCACGCCCAGGTCGAGCGCGCCCTTCGGGATCTGCGGCGCGCCGGGCTCGAGCACGCTGGCCGGCCCGCCGGACAGGACGATCCCCTTCGGCTTCAGCCGGCGCAGCTCCTCGGGCGGGATGTGGGGCCCATGGATCTCCGCGAACACGCCCATCTCGCGCGCGCGGCGCGCGATGAGCTGCGTGAACTGTGAGCCGAAGTCGAGGATGACCAGCCGTTCGTGGATCAATGCAGGAAACACCTCTCCCCCGTCTGGATGAGCGACATCCCCGCCGCGTCCGCGGCCGCGACCGACTCCCCGTCGCGCACGGATCCGCCGGGGTGCGCCACGGCCGCGATGCCAGCCTTGGCCGCGATCTCGATCGAGTCGGGAAACGGAAAGAAAGCGTCGGAGCAGAGCACCGCTCCGCGCACGTCATGGCCGGAGCGCTCCGCCTTCCATAGCGCCACGCGCACCGAATCAACGCGCGACGACTGACCGGCCCCGATCCCCAGGGTGCGCTCCCCGCGCGCGATCACGATCGCGTTGGAGACGACGTGGCGCGCCACGCGCCAGGCGAACCGGAGATCACGCGATTCTTCTGCCGTAGGCTGCCGCTTCGACACGGTCTTCCACTGGTCGAAGCGCGGTGCGCCGGGGACCGTCTCGGCGAGGAGCCCGTCGAGGAGTCCGCGCACGTAGACGGCCGGCGCGGGCTGGGCGAGCAGATCGCCGAGATCCAGGATCACGAGATTTTTCCGGAGCGCGGCCAGCTTCGCCTCGTCCACCTGGATCCCCGGCGCCGCCACCACCTCGTAGAAGAACGTGCCCACCGCCTCGAGCGCCGCCGCGTCGAGCGGGCGGTTCAGGCCGAGGATGCCGCCGAAGGCCGAGAGCGAATCGCCGTCGCGCGCCGCCGCGATCGCGTCCGCCGTCCGCGCCGCAAGCGCCGCGCCCGAGGGATTCCGGTGCTTCATGACGACAGCCGCCGGAGTCTCGAACTCGCGCAGGAGCGAGATGGCCGCTTCGACGTCGAGGAGGTTGTTGTACGAAAGCGTCTTCCCCCGCACCTGCGCGAGCGTCTCGACCGCGCCCCCCTCCTCCGGCGCGTAGAGAGCACCCTCCTGCCCCGGGTTCTCGCCGTAGCGGAGCGGCTGCCTCTTCCGATAGGCCTTGTCCCACCGATCGGGGAGCGCGCCGCCCGCCGTGAAGCCGGGCACGCCCGACGCCGTGCGGAGCTCGGTGCCCGGCGCGGGCTCACCGACCGCGTCCAGGTACCCGGCGATCGCCGCGTCGTAGGCCGCGGTGCGCTCGAAGCCGCGCCGCGCGAACTCGCGGGCCAGCGCCGCCGGCACCGAGCCGCCGTTTCGATCCAGCGCGTCCAGGAGCGCGGCGTACTGCGCGTGCTCGACCACCACGACGACGTGCCGGTGGTTCTTGGAGGCGGCACGGATCAGCGCGGGACCGCCGATGTCGATCTGCTCGATCGCCTCGGCGTCCTCGACGCCCGCGCGCGCGACGGTGGCTTCGAAGGGATAGAGATTCACCACGACCAGATCGATGGAGACGATCCCGTGGCGGTGGCGCCCCTCCTCGTCCGCGGCGTGGCCGCGACGGTAGAGGATCCCGCCGTGCACCGCCGGGTGGAGCGTCTTCACGCGGCCGTCGAACAGCTCGGGGAAGCCGGTCAGCTCCGCGACGTCGCGCACGGTGAAGCCCGCGTCGCGAAGCGTGGTGGCAGTGCCGCCGGTGGAGACGATCTTCACGCCGTGGCGGATCAGCCCGTGCGCGAGCTCGAGGAGACCGGTCTTGTCGGAGACGGAGAGGAGCGCGCGGGAGACCCGGATCGAGCTCACCGCGGCGGCCGGAGCGGGCTCAACGTGATCCGGCTCCCCCCGTGATCATCGTGAGCGCTTCCTCGTAGCGCCGGCTCGCCTTCTCCACGACCTCGTCCGGCAGCTTGGGCGGCGGCGGGTTCCGGTCCCAGCGGATGGAGTCCAGATAGTCGCGGATCACCTGCTTGTCGAAGGAATCCTGCGCCACCCCTTCCTGGTAGGAAGCGATCGCCCAGTAGCGCGACGAGTCGGGCGAGAGTGCTTCGTCGATCCAGAGCACGCCGCCGTCCCGCTCGCCGAATTCGAACTTGGTGTCGGCCAGGATCAAGCCGCGCCCGGCCGCGTGCGCCGCGGCCGCGTTGTAGATGGCGAGACTCACCGCGCGCAGACGCTCGGCGGTCGGTCCCCCGACGATCTCGGCCATCTGGTCGAACGTGATGTTCTCGTCGTGCCCCTCGGCGGCCTTGGTCGCGGGGGTGAAGATCGGTTCGGGAAGCCGTGACGAGAGATTGAGACCCGGCGGCAGCTTGACGCCGCACACCGCGCCCGACTGCTGGTACTCCTTCCAGCCGGAGCCCGCGAGGTAGCCGCGCACCACGCATTCCACGTCCCAGCGCTTCGCCTTCAGACCGAGCATCGATCGCCCCTCGAGGAGCGCGGGATGCTCGGAGAAGGGCTTCGGAAAGCGCGCGACGTCCGTGGTGACGTAGTGGTTCGGAACGAGGTCGCGCAGCTTCTCGAACCAGAAGCGCGAGACCTGCGTGAGGACCCGGCCCTTCCCGGGGATCCCCTCGTTCAGCACCACGTCGTACGCGGAGACGCGGTCGGTGGCCACGAGCAGCAGATGGTCCCCGACGTCGTAGAGGTCGCGGACCTTGCCGCGGTACTCCGGGGTCCGCCCCGGAAGGACCACGTCCCGGAGGACGCGTTCGGTTGCTTTCATGGGTTCTCCCTTTGGATGCTGCGAATCGCTTCGACGTACAGCCGGTGCTCGAGCGGGAGGAGACGGTCGGCCAGCTCCTCGGCCGTCTCGCCCGGACGGATCGCCATCGGGGCCTGCGCCACGATCAAACCCGTGTCCGTTCCCGCGTCCACGTAATGCACGGTCGCTCCCGTCACCGTTGCGCCGGCCTCCACCGCCTGCCGCTGCGCCTCCAGCCCCGGAAACTCCGGCAGCAGCGACGGGTGCACGTTCAGCACCGGCACCGCGACGCGATCGAGAAACGAGGCGCGGAGCAAGCGCATGAATCCGCACAGGGCGATGAGATCGGGACGGTCCGCGGCGATCATCCCGAGCAGGCGCTCTTCCGCCTCGGGCGTCAGCCGCGCGCCGGGCGCCACCGGATCGAGGACCGACACCGGGACCCCGAGCGCCGCCGCCGCCTGGAGCGCGCCGGCGTCCGGGCGATCCGAGATCAGCCGGACCACGCTGCCCTGAATCCGTCCGTCGCGGGTCGCCTCGATCAAGTTTACGGCATGGCTCCCCCTCCCGGAGGCGAGAAGGAGCAGGCGCAGCGGTTTCATCGGTGACTTCTACCATACCGGGCCCGCCCGCTCAAGGAGGCGCGGCACTGAACGAAACCCACTCGGGCCGGGGGTGCGCGCGGGTCGAGACCCACGCTCCGCCCGGAGCGGGAGTGACGCGGATGGCGCCCTCCTGATCGGTGCGCCAGACGCGGGCCCCGGCCAGACGGTAGCGCCCCATCGTCGCGCGGCCGGGATGGCCGAAACGGTTCTTCTCGCCGCAGGAGACGAGCACGATCCGCGGATGCAATGCCTCGACCCACTCCGCCGTGCTCGACGTGCGGCTCCCGTGGTGCGGCGCCTTGAGGATCTCGACCGGCTCGAGGCGCGGCAAGGAGGCCCGCTCCGATTCGTCCTCCGCGTCTCCGGGGAGATAGATCCGCGCGCCGCCCAGGACGAGCGTCGCCACGAGCGAGCGGTTGTTCTCGATGGCGTTTCCTCGCGCGCGAACCAGCGAGTCAACCGGCGGCGCCGCAACGGAGAGCGGGGCCGAGCCGAGCGTCGTGTCGCGGGCCACCACGACCCGGCGAGCGCCGGCGCGCGCGAGATCGGCGTCCAGCGCGCGGCGCCACGCCGCTCCCGCGTCACTCCCGTTTTCGAAGAGCGCCGCGATCCACCCGCGGCGCGCGAGCCATCCGAACCCGCCGAAGTGGTCGCGGTGCGCGTGCGACAGGAGCGCCCGGTCCACGCGCACGATCCCCTCCGCGCGGAGAAGCGGCTCCACCGCGAGCCGCCCCTGGTCGCGCGACTCGTCCGCCGGGCCCGCGTCCACGAGGAGCGCCGTTCCGTCCTGGAGCCGCGCGAAGAGCGCGTCCCCCTGCCCCACGTCGATCGCGACCACGCACGCCGGGGCCGCGCGATCGCGCGCGGCGGGCCATGGCGCGAG
>JBKJXM010000288.1:0-8601 GCA_046716305.1 Candidatus Eiseniibacteriota bacterium | reverse complement strand
CGCGGGTCTCGCTTCTGTTGACCATGGGGCCGGTGCTAGAACCGGGACGTGCTCAGTTTCACGGCGGCCTTCCCCCAGGCCTTCCGGAACCGCGCCATTTCCGGACCGCCGGCGTCGCCCGAAGCCTTCACAGCCTCGGCGAGCCCGAAGAGCGACCACCCGTTTTCGGGGAAGCGCTTCAAATCCTCGCGGTACACGTCGGCCGCCTCTTGGGAACGCCCCGCCGCTAAGAGCACTGCCCCCAGCGCCTGCCGCGCGGTGCCGTACCAGGGCGGAGGCTCGTCATAGCGGAGCGCGTCCTGCATGGCGGCGGCCTGGGAGAGGAGCCGCACGGCATCGTCGGTCCGGCCGCCGCGGCCCGCGATCTCGCCGTCGAGGAGCACGGCCGCGAACTCGATCAGGGGCCGTGAGGGATTGAGCCCGTAATAGGCGTCCGCCGGCAGGAGGGCCGCGATCGTCGCCACGCTGTCCTGCTCCGCGTCCGCTTCCGTCGACCGTCCCCCCGCCGCGAGCGCGAGGCCACGCGCGTAATGCCAGATCCCCGTGGTCGCGAGCATGTCCGAAGGAGGGGCCGGCATGGCGAGGATCTCCTCCCACTTTCCGAACCGCGCGGGCGTGAAGTAGTCCACGCCCCGGAAGAACTCCATCGGCGGCATATGCCGGATCGCGTCCCAGGTGACTTCCTCCGCGAGATCCTTGGCGGCCGCGGTTGCCGCCGCGCTCCGGCCGGTCGAGCAGAGAGCCGACCACCGCATGTGGATGTTGTGCGGGTAGTACATCATGCGGTAGACGGTCTGCACGTCGTAGCGGCGGATGTAGTCCCGATCCACCTGGATCGCGCGCGCGTTCAGAGAGGCCGCCTCGTCGTAGCGTCCCACGCGCATGTAGATGTGCGACGGCATGTGGATCAGGTGCCCGGCGTCGGGCGTGAGTTTGGCCAGTCGGTCGGCCGCCGTCTCGGCCCGCTCCGGATGATCGGACGCTTCCAGCGCGTGGATGTAGAGGTGAAGGGCGCCCGTGTGCCGCGGGAAGCGGCGCACCACACCCTCGAGGACGTCGACGATCTCTTCGGTCCCGGGATGGGGCCGGCCCTCGGTCGTGTAGAGGTCCCACGGCCTCAGGTCCATCAGCGCTTCGGCGCTGAGGACGGAGGCGTCGGGATCCTTGGGGTAGCTCTTCCGAAGCGCCCGCATCGCGTCCGCGTAGGCGCTGTCCCTGGCGGCGCGGTTTTCCCCGGCGGGAGTGCCGTACCGCTTGGAGAGCGCGGCGATGTACGCACGGTCGGCCGCGGGCGCTTTCCTGGCCGCGGCCTGCGCGCGTGCGAGCGCCTCCAACGCCTGCTCTTCGGCCTCGGCGCTCATCGGCAGATTGATGTTCGGCCCGTAGGCGAGGGCGGTCCCCCACCAGCACATGGCGCAGCCCGGATCGATCCGCGCCGCCTCACGGAAGGAGCGGATCGCCTCGTCGTGGTTGAACGCGTAGCAGAGACGGAGTCCCTGGTCGAACAGCCGCTGGCTCTGGGCCGACCGCGTTCCCACCGGGTGGTGAACCGATCCCAGTCCCGTGAACGTCGGCACGGAGGCTCGGACCACGGCGCCGATCGGGGTCCCGCCGGCGCCTACATCGGGGCCCGCGTCCGAGCCGTGCTGATGCTGGGCCGTCGCGGGATCCGTCGAAGCGGCGGCCAGAGTGATCGCGAAGACGCACATCGACAGCAGCGGAGCGCGGATCATGGGGCCTCCTCGGCTCGAGACGGGGGAGTCACGCCGGGACGGGGGCAGTCTACCAAGACCCATGCGGCTTCGGTATAGTCACCCCGCCTTGATCCCCGAACCCCGATCCCGACCTTTGCGATGTCGCTAGCGCGCGGATTCATTTCCTGGCTCGCGACGCAGCGCGCCTTCACGCGCGCGGTCGGCGGCACCGGGATGCGCCTGGGCTTCGCGCGGCGCTTCATCGCCGGCGAGACGCTGGAGGACGCGCTCCGGACCGCGGAGACGCTGAACCGCTCCAGCATGAGCGTCATCCTGAATCACCTGGGCGAGCACGTGGGGAACGCCGAAGAGGCGCGCGCCTCGTACCGCTCGTATCACGAGATGCTCCGGGAGCTCTCCCGGCGGAAGATCGACGGCATCATCACGGTCAAGCCGACCCAGCTCGCGCTGGAGCTGGACTACGGGCTGTGCCGCGAGCTGACGCTGGCGCTGGCGAAGGACGCGGCGTCCATCGGGAACTTCGTCGAGATCGACATGGAGCACTCAGGCGCGGCCGAGGCCACCGTGTCGCTCTTCGAAACCGTGCGCCGCGAGCACGCGAACGTGGGCCTGGCGGTCCAGGCCTATCTCCGCCGCACCCGCTCGGACCTGGAGCGCCTCCGGCAGCTCCGCCCGAAGATCCGGCTCGTGAAGGGCGCCTACCAGGAGCCGCCCGAGGTGGCGTTCCCTTCGAAGCGCGAGGTGGACGAGAGCTATCGCGAGCTGATGGGGGTCCTCTTCGCGGACGGTTTCACACCCGCGATCGCGACCCACGACGAGGCGATGCTGGCCGAGGCAAAGGCTTTGGCGGCGAAACACGGCCGCGCGGCAGGGGACTGGGAGGTGCAGATGCTCCTCGGAATCCGGCGCGATCTTCAAGAATCGCTCGTGCGGGAGGGATATCGCATGCGCGTCTACGTCACGTACGGCACCGAATGGGTGCCCTACTTCATGCGCCGCCTGGCCGAACGCCCCGCGAACGTGGGATTCGTGCTCCGGAGCCTCATGAAGGGGGGCTAGGGCCGCGGGTAGGTGCGGGAGGCGCGACCGCACGGCCGCGAGTCTGCCATGCGAGAGCGACGCGCGCATCGGAAAGGCGCGCCGGACGGAGGACAGATGACCGAAGCGGAACGAATCGCCGATCAACACCGCCGCGCGTTC
Source organism: Candidatus Eiseniibacteriota bacterium (assembly GCA_046716305.1). Taxonomy (GTDB): domain Bacteria; phylum Eisenbacteria; class RBG-16-71-46; order SZUA-252; family SZUA-252; genus DASQJL01. Next base: position 5,686 of record JBKJXM010000288.1, on the reverse strand, counting down.
GACGGCGAAGCCTGGCACGGGCCGCACGTCTTCGACGTGCTGAATGGCGTGACCGCGCCGCGCGCGGCGAAGAAGCCGATTCCGAAGGCGCATAGCATCTGGGAGATCGTCCTGCACCTGCGCTCCTGGGAGGAGGTCGTTCTCCGGCGGCTCCGGGACGAGGCCGTGGAGATCTCTTCGGCCCAGGACTGGCCGCGCGTCACCGACACCAGCAAGAAGGCGTGGCTCGCCGCCCTCGAGGCGCTCCGGATGACCCACGACGAGCTTCAGCGGGAGATCCTCAAGGTCTCGGATTCGCGGCTTCACCAAACGCCCGCGGGGGGCGGCTCGCCGCTCTATCGCCTGCTGCACGGCCAAGTGCAGCACGCCCTCTACCATGCGGGGCAGATCGCGGTACTGAAGAAGGGCTGAGAAGGCCCGGAAACCGCGGGCCGAGGGGCCTGAAACCCCATAAGCCCTTGATTCCACAGTCTTTTATGGTGTCTCCATGCGTCCGGCCCCGGACCTGGCGATTCCCGCGCGCTCAGCCACTCCGACTGATTCCCTCGCGCCTATCCTTCCACTGGATCTTCCGGTTGGCCTTTTTCATGGAGTTCGTGGGGCATGGCGCTTTCGGGATTCTGGGGGGGGAGGCAGGCTGGGTCCCCTACTTCGGGGCCGTCGGAATCGGCGAGCCGGCGGCGTGGCGGCTCATGCCCCTGGTGGGCTACGTGGACGTCTCGATCGGCATCCTGACCCTGTTCCGGCCCATGCGCGCCGTGATCCTGTACGGCGCGGTGTGGGGACTCTGGACCGCGATCCTCCGGCCGATGTCGGGCGAGGCGTTCTGGGAGGTGCTGGAGCGGGCGGGGAACTATGGGATCCCCCTGGCGTTCCTCATCTGGAGCGGTTGGCCGCGACGGGCGTCCGAGTGGTTCCGGCGCATCGATCCCCGTGAGGTCATCCCCGGCGCGGCCTCTCGCGGCGGCCTCGTCGTCCGGGTGTCGCTGGCGCTCCTCCTCATCGGCCACGGCGGATTCGGCGCCTTCATGAACAAGGAGATGCTCTCCACCCGATTCCGCCGTGGTCTCCGCGCTGAGGCGCGGTGGGTACGTCCTCGTGTTCCGGCACGCGAGGACCGACTGGGCCCAGCGCGACGCGGAACTGCTCAATTTCACCGACCGCGCGGCGCAGCGGAATCTGAGCGAGCAGGGGCGCCAGGAGTCGGTCGAGACAGGGAAGGCGCTCACCGATCTCCACATTCCCGTCGGGACCGTGACCGCGAGCCCCATGTGGCGCTGCCGCGATACCGCGACGCTCGCCTTCGGGCACGCCGACACGACCATTCATCTGTTCCAGAAGGGACGCAAGAGCCGCGAGGCGCGGCTCCGCATGCTGAGCGCGCCGCCCGCTCCGGGCACGAACAACGTGCTGGTCACCCACCAGGACGTTCTCCTCCCGATCATGAAGCTCCGCCGGGACGAGCTGGGAGAGGGCGAAGCGCTGATCGTAAAGCCCTTGGGCCGCGGCCGTTTCGAAGTCCTCGCGCAGGCCGCGCCCGCCGACTGGATTCGATTACTCCACTCCCGTAAGCTATAGCGTCGGACCCTGTAAGGCCTCTAAACAACACCCGCAATTCCGCCGATCCTTTTCACGCGCCCTCGCCTCGGCAGGGCGTACCCCTGACCGCATCCGAGGAACCGACCAACATGAACGCCGACTCCGTGATCGCCCGGTTGGACCAGCTCGCCCGCGAGGACGCGCTTCTCGAGACCCTTCTCGAGGAAGCCGTGCGCGGCCTTCACGAGATCGACGCCCGCTTCCACTGGACCGGGATCTACGAGCTGTTCGAAGACCACATGCTCCGGCTGGGTCCGTTTGTCGGGGCCCCGACCGACCACGTCTTCATCGGCGTCGGAAACGGCGTCTGCGGGACCGCGGTCGCCGAGCGCCGCAACATGAACGTCCCCGACGTGCGCGAGATCACGAACTACCTCGCCTGCAGCACCGAGACGCGCTCCGAGCTGGTCGTCCTGATCCGCGAAGGGGAGACGATCTTCGGCCAGATCGACATCGACAGCCACCGCGTGGCGGCATTCGACGAGGAGGCGGTGGTCCAGGTGCAGCGCGTGGCCGACTGGCTCGCGCGGGCCTACGCCGCGAAGGCCGCCGCGAGGCGCGCCCCCGCGTAGCCCATGGCCGACGCGACGCCTCGCTCCAATGGCGCGGGCCCGCTCGCGCGGCAGCTCGCGGCGGCGTGGGCTGAGGCGGAACTGTCGGGGGCGCTGGCCTCTGGCGCGCGTCTTCTGGCCGACATCTCGGGAGCCCGCGTCTCCGCTCTCTTCGTGCTGACCGACGAGGGGATCGGCACCGAAGTCTGGTACCCCGAAGCGAAACCTCACGACCTCGAGCGGCGAGTCCGCTTCCAGCGGGCCGCGCTCGAGGGAACCGACCCCAAACCCCGCCCCGGCACGGCGCTGACACGCGCGCTCCGCTTCCAGATTCCGCCCGTCGCGCCCGCGCACGACCGGCCGACGGCGGCGCTGGCGTGGGTGCACGAGTCGGCGGGCGCGGATGCTGGGGGCAGACCGGGAGTGGGGGCTGCCGGCGCGGCGTCGGCGGCTGAGGAGGCGGAGGCGGAGGCGGTCCTCGCGCTACTCGCGTGGAAGGTCGCGTCGATGCGCGAGACGGCCCGCCATCACTCGCGGCAGGAGCAGTACGAGCGCTGGTTCAAGACCTTCGACGCCCAGCTTCGGATCCTGGACCGAGAGCGGCAGAAGTTCGCCGCGGTGGCCAACCAGGCCGACACCTACGCCTTCGTCACTGACGCCTCGCGCACGATCCAGTGGGTGAACAAGGCGATGGCCTCGTGGGTGGGCGGCGAGGCGGAGGGCGGCTGGACGGGACGCGCGTGCGCCGACCTCTGCGGCCTGGTCGGCCTGAAGGCGGCCCACGAGCCGTGCGACGAATGCCCCGTGCGGCGGGCCTTCGACGGGAACGCCACCATTCATCGTGAGGTGTCCCGTTCGCCCGGTGGACGGGAGCTGTACCTGACCGCCCTCCCGATCAAAGGTCCCGACGGGCGCCCCATCGAAGTCCTCGGTCAGCTTCAGGACCTCACCAACCTCGAAGTGGTGCGCCGCGCGAAGGAGCGGCTGGAGACCGTCGTCTCGGGAGCACCGATCGTTCTCTTCGCGGTCGACCGCGACGGGATCTACACGCTGTCGGAGGGAAGGGGTCTGGAAGCGCTGGGGCGGAAGCCCGGGCAGGTCATCGGCGAATCGATCTACGACGTCTACCGCGACAACCCGGCCGCCTGCGACTGTATCCGCCGCGGGCTCAAGGGGGAGACCGTGACCGAGAGCCTCGACGTCGGGGCTCTCTCATTCGAAGTCTTCGCCGGGCCCCTCCGCGGGGCCGACGGCGCCATCGAAGGAGTGATCGGCGTCGCGACCAACGTCACGGAGCGCCGCCGCGCTGAGCGCGCTCTCTCAGAGAGCGAGGAGAAGCTGCGCCACGCGCAGCGCCTGGAGGCGATCGGAAGTCTGGCCGGCGGGGTGGCCCACGACTTCAACAATCTGCTCACCGCGATGTTCGGACATCTGAATCTCCTGCGCGGAAGACTCGGGGCGGCCGCCGACGTCCACGGCGAGGTCGACGCGATCGAGCGGGCGGCCAATCGCGCGGCGACCCTCACGCGGCAGCTCCTCGCGTTCAGCCGGAAGCAAGTCCAGCAGCTCCGCGTCGTCGATCTCAACACCGTCGTTCGGGACACCGAGCCGATGCTCCGGCGCCTCGTCCGGGAGGACATCGAGCTCCTGGTGCGGACCGATGCGGGGCGGCCCTGGATCCGCGTGGACGTGGGTCAGATGGAGCAGGTGATCGTCAATCTCGTGGTGAACTCGTGTGACGCCATGCCCCACGGCGGCCGCCTCACGGTTTCGACCTCCGACGTCGAGGAGGCGTTCGTCGCTCTGGTCGTGAGCGACACCGGGTGCGGCATGAACGACGAGACCCGATCGCGCGCCTTCGAGCCCTTCTTCACGACGAAGCCGGTGGGCGAGGGGACGGGGTTGGGTTTGTCCACCGTCTACGGCATCGTGAAGCAGAGCGACGGGGAGGTTCTTCTGGAGAGCGCTCCGGACCAGGGAACGACGTTCACGCTCCACTTTCCGCGGACCGAAGGGCCCTCGAGCCCGGAGCCCGGTGAGGGGCGCGTCGCCACGCTGGTCCCGGGCCACGAGACCATTCTCCTCGTCGAGGACGAGCCGATGGTACGCGAGCTGTTCCGCGACGTGCTATTGGAAGCCGGCTACACGGTGCTCGAGGCCGGGAACGGCATGGAAGCCCTGGAGATCGCGTGCCGGCACGTAGAGCGGATTCACCTCATGGTGACCGACGTCGTGATGCCGGGAATGGCGGGGGGCGAGCTGGTGCGGCGGATGGCTCTGACCCGCCCCGAAGTGAAGGTGCTCTACGTTTCCGGTTACACCGACGACGTGCTCGTGCGGCGCGGCGTCATCGAATCTGGAGTCAACTTCCTGCAGAAACCCTGCATGCCCGACGATCTTTCGCGCGTCGTCCGCGACATCCTGGGGTAGGGCTCGGGGATCCTCCCGCAGCTGCGCCGGAGCCACGGCGACCGCCGGACACGCCCGCGCGCTGACTCCGCGCTGCGCCCGCTTCGCCCCGCTACGAGCGCGCCCAGCGAATCACGGCCGCGAGATGCTCCAGGTGACGTTCCAGCGCGCGCCTTCCCTCCGGTGTCAGGCGGTACTCAGTCCGGGGGACGCGCAGGGAGAACGACTTCTTGCAGGCGATGTAGCCCGCCTCCTCCAGCCGGCGCGCGTGCACGGAGAGGTTTCCATCGGTGACGCCGAGAAGATCCTTGAGCTCCCGAAACGTCAGCGAATCGTTCACGGCCAGCGCGCTGACAAGTCCGAGCCGCACCCGCTCGTGGATCAGCCGGTCGAGCGAAGCCAGGCTTTCGGGCGCCGGAGCGGGCTCGGCCGCGCGCGCGCGATCCCGATGCACGTCGGCGCCGGCCACGCGGCGCCTCTGAGGGCGATCAGCCACCGTGCCTCCTCGCTATGAAGAGACCGAACACGATTTGGAGACCACCGAGGCCGGCCGCGAGATAGGCGTTTCCCCACGACGGAGGAGAGAAGAGCGCGAGCGTTCCGGTCGCCATGAGCGCCAGTCCCAGAAGCGGCACCGCACGGACCGAGGACGCCCCTCCGGTCACGACGGCAGCGCCGTAGAGCAGGAGCCAAAGGCCGGGAAGCACCGGGAACAGTCCCTGGTTCGCCAGGGCCACCGTGGCCACCGCGCCGGCGAGAATGGGCGGCGCGAGCGTCATGGCAAAGCGGCGCGCGGCCCCGTCGAACAACGGCGTCTTCGAGCGGGCTGCCTTGACGCGGATGGCCCAGCACCCAATCAGGAATGCGAGCACTGCCTCCGCCAGCCAGGTCGATAGCCACACCTGGGGCGTTTCCGCGCGGGAAGAGAGCCAGGCGGCGACCAGCGCCGTGGAACCCATGACGGCGCCCCCCCATCCCGGAACCGCGGTAAAGGATCCCGATCGTTCCATGGCGGAACGGATGTAGCGAAGATGGTCCTGGGCCTTCTGTTCGAAGAGCGCGGGCTTTGGCTTGCGGGCAGTGTTCTGGGAGCGGCGCATGAGAGGAGTATGCGCCAGTAGCGTGTC
>JBKJXM010000287.1:0-8233 GCA_046716305.1 Candidatus Eiseniibacteriota bacterium | reverse complement strand
GCCCTGCGCGCGGAGCATCGCCGCGACGCGGTCGAACCGGCTCCGGAACTTCTCGGTCGCGATCCGGAGCCTTGCCTCGGGATCGATGCGGAGAAATCGCGCCAGGTTGACCACCGCGAAGAGAAGGTCCCCGATCTCCTCTTCGACCCGCTCCGAAGCCTCGGCGCCCATCTCCTGCTCCACCTCGGCCAGCTCTTCCCGAATCTTGTCGACGACGCCCCGCGCGTGCTCCCAGTCGAACCCCACTGCAGCGGCCTTCTCCTGGATCCGATAGGCCTGGAGAAGCGCGGGGAGCCCTTCGGGGCGCTTCCCCAGGGTCGTGCTGTCCGATGACTCCTTCCGCTTCCGCTCCTCCCAGCGCCTGAGGACGCCCTGGGTGTCCAGGCCCTCGCCGGGCGCCCCGGTCGTCCCCTCGCCGAACACGTGCGGATGGCGCCCCACCATCTTCGCGATGTTCTGGCGGAGCACCGCGGCGGGGGCCGCGCCTCCTTCCTTCTCGAGGGCGATGGCGAGGAAGCAGGCGAGATAGAACAGGTCGCCCAGCTCTTCGTCCGCGGCGCGCGGATCGCGGTTCGCGACGGCCTCGCCGATCTCGTGCGCTTCCTCGACCAGGTAGGGAGTGAGCGTGCGGGGATTCTGCTCCTTGTCCCACGGGCAGCCGTCGGGCCCCGCGAGATGGCGGACCAGGTCGAGCAGCTCGGCGGCCGCCGCGGCGAAATCCTTCCGGTCGGCTGACTCCGGAGTGCCGCGCACCGGCGCGGGACGGGGCGCTTCCATCGCGCCAGTCTAGCGCACACGGGCCGTCCTTGCTTTCTCTCGGGGGCCTGTGATACTCGACACGTATGGAATTTCCCACCTGGGTCGAGGTCGACCTCAACCGCTTCCGCCGGAATCTCGCGGCCATCGCCGCGGCGATCGGTCCCCGGCGCCGGATTCTCCTCGTCGTGAAGGCGGACGCGTACGGCCACGGGGCCGTCGAGATCGCCCGCTGCGCGGTCACGAGCGGAGTGAGCATGCTGGGCGTGGCCACTTTGCACGAGGGGATCGAGCTGCGCGCGGCGGGCATCGACGTCCCGGTCGTCATCCTGAGCCCCGGACTTCTCTCCGAAGTGGACGAGATCGTCGAGCACCGCCTGACGCCGTGCGTCGCCTCGCTCGACTTCGCGCAGCGCCTTTCCGACCGCTGCGTCGCGCACCAGCTTCTCTGCCGCGTGCACGTGGAAGTGGACACAGGCATGGGCCGCGCCGGGGTCTCGGAGGCCGATGCGGTTCCGTTCATCGAGCGACTGATCGGGATGCCGAATCTCAGGCTCGAGGGCGTCTTCACGCACTTTCCAGACGCCGACTCGGGGCGCACCGACGTGAGCGAGGAGCAGCTTCGCCGCCTGGGAGAAGTGCTCCACGCGCTCGAGCTCCGGAAGATCGAGGTTCCTTTGCGGCACGCGGCGAACAGCGCCGGCATCCTGAGCGTCCACGATTCGTACCTCGATCTCGTCCGCCCCGGCATCCTGGCGTACGGCTTCTACCCCAGCAGCGCGGTGCCGCGAAGCGTCGAGGTCGAAGGGGTCATGTCGTTCAAGACCCGGATCGTCCAGATTCGGGACATCCCGCCGGGCCGCTCCATCTCCTACAGCCGGACGTTCCAGAGCACGCGCTGGATGCGGATCGCGGTCTTAGCGGTGGGCTACGGCCACGGCTACCCATGGGCCCTGTCCAACCGCGGCGAGGTCCTCATCCGCGGGCGCCGCGCTCCGATCGTGGGGCGCGTCACCATGGATCTCACGATGGCCGACGTCACCGCGATCCCCGAGGCCGCGCCCGAGGACGAGGTGGTGCTGTGGGGCGAGCAGGCGGGCCAGGCCATCGATCTGGGGGAGGTGGCCGAGCGCGCCCAGACCATCCCCTACGACCTCCTGTGCAACATGGGCAAGCGCGTCGTCCGCCTGTTCCTGACCGACGGCGAGCCCGTGAAGGCGCTCACGCTGATCGGCGAGCGCCAGGAGATGGAGGTGGTCGAGGGAGGCGGATCGTCCGGCCCGCGCCGCCGCCGGCAGCGGGTGCAGTACAAGAATTCCCGGAGCGAATCGTGAGCGCCGGCCGGGGCGAGGCGGCTGGCCGCGCCGATGGTGGCAAGCCCGATGCGGCGGGGCTCCTCGACGCGGCGCGCGCGCTCTTGCCGCGGGCCAGGGCGCCGCACTCCCGCTTTCGGGTGGCCGCGGCGCTCGAGGACGAAACGGGCGAGGTGCACCCCGGCGTCAACGTGGAGAGCGCCAGCTTTGGGCTCACCATCTGCGCCGAGCGGAACGCCCTCTTCGGCGCGCTGGCGCGCGGCGCGGCGCGATTTCGGCGCATCGCGATCGCGTGCGACCCGCCCGCCACCTGCATGCCGTGCGGCGCCTGCCGCCAGGTGCTTCTGGAATACGCGCCCGATCTGGAAGTGATCGTCGCGTCCGCGAAGGGCCCGCCCGAGCGGATCCCCCTGCGCGAGCTCTACCCCCGCCCCATCGTCGACTTCTGATGTCCGAGGCGCGCGCGGTGTACGGCGCGGCCTCCGCGGCCCCCTCCTTCAAGGAGACGATCGTCCGGAAGCGCGACGGCGCCGCGCTGACCGAGGCCGAGATCCGGGCCTGGATCGGCGGCGTCGTGGATCGCAGCATCCCCGACTACCAGAGCGCGGCCCTCCTCATGGCGATCGTGTTCCGCGGCATGACGCGCGAGGAGACGGTCGCCCTTACCGACGCCATGATGCGGTCGGGGCGGGTGCTCGAATGGAAGGACCTCGGGCGCCCCACGGTGGACAAGCACTCGACCGGCGGCGTCGGCGACAAGGTCTCCATCGCGCTCGCGCCGTGGGTCGCCGCGTGCGGCGCGGTGGTGCCGATGATCGCGGGGCGCGGCCTGGGTCACACGGGGGGAACGCTGGACAAGCTGGAGGCGATCCGCGGCTTTCGGACGCGCCTCTCCGCGGCCGAATTCGAGGAGCAGGGCCGGACGGGCGGCGTGGTGATCGCGGGGCAGAGCGAGGAGCTGGCGCCCGCCGACGGGGAGATCTACGCGCTCCGCGACGTGACCGGCACGGTCGAGTCGGTGCCGCTCATCACCGCGAGCATCCTGAGCAAGAAGATCGCCTCGGGCGCCGAAGGGATCGTCTTCGACGTGAAGTGCGGCCCCGGAGGCTTCATGCCCACGCGCGACGAAGCGGTCGGGCTCGCGCGGGAGCTGGTGCAGGTGACGGGACTCCTGGGTCGGAAGGCGCGCGCGCTGGTCACGCGGATGGACGAGCCGCTGGGGTTTGAGTTGGGAAACGCGGGCGAGACGGCGGAGGCCTTCGCGGTGCTCCACGGGACCGCGCCTCCCGACGTGACCGAGCTGACGCGCACGCTCGCCGTGGCCATGCTCGTCCTGTCAGGCGTGGCCCGCGACCGGCACGAGGCGGAGGCGCGCCTGGACCGCGCGCTCGAGACCGGCGAGGCCCTGCGACGCGCGGAGCGCTTCGTGCAGGCTCAGGGCGGCGATCCTCGCGTCGTGATGGACTCGACGCGGCTGCCGTGCGCGCCCGTGGAGACCAAGGCGGTCGCGCCGCGCGCGGGCTTCGTGGCGGCGATCGATGCGCGGGCGCTAGGGGCTCTATTGGTCGCGATGGGAGGAGGGCGGGAGCGGAAGGACGCCCCGGTGGATCCCGCGGTCGGGATCCGGCTCTTGAAGAAGCGGGGCGACGCCGTGGAGAAGGGGAAGCCGATGCTGATGATCCGGGCGCATCAGGCGGCTCCGGAGTGGGCGGCCGCCGCGGCCGCGGCCTACACGATCGCGGACCGCGCGCCCGCGCCGACCCCGCTCATCCTCGAGGAGATTACAGCCTGATGTGCTCCTCGGGCTGCGCCTCGCTGTCGTGCTGCTCCAGGTCCTGCGGCTCCACTTCGGGCGGCGGCGTGGCCCCGGTGTGGATGTCGCAGAAGCCGGTCGGCTCGCTTCCCTCGCGGAACAGCTCGGTCTCGGTCTCGGGGCAGGACGGATTCGCGAGGAGCCCGGTCTGGCTGCAGATCAGGCGGCTCACGACGCCGTTCGGGACGGGGAAGTCCTGGGGCGGCTTGTCCTTGGTCGCTGCGCTCACCACGTCCACCCAGATCGGGAGCGCGGCGGCGGCGCCCGTCATGTTGGGGCCGATCTTCTGCTTCCGGTCGAACCCGACCCAGACTCCCGTCACCATGTTGGGCGTGTAGCCGACAAACCAGGCATCGGTGTAATCGTCGGTCGTGCCCGTCTTGCCCGCGGCCGGCACACGAAGGCCGAGCGCGCGCGCGGCGGCCGCCGTGCCCGACTGCATGACCGTCTGCAGCATGTTCGTCATCGTGAGCGCGGTCTCGGGGCTCAGGACCTCTTCCGCCACCGTCCGCGTCTGCTCCAGGATTTTCCCGTTCTTGTCCTCCACGCGGAGCACGAACACGGGCGTTGTGCGGACGCCCTGGTCCGCGAAGACCCCGTAGGCCGACGTCAGCTCCAGCAGGTTCACCTCGGACGTCCCGAGCGCGAGCGAGAGGTCGTTCCCCAGGTGGCTCCGGACGCCCAGGCGGCGGGCGTACGACGTCACCACCGGCGTTCCCAGCTTCTGGAGGAGCTTCGCGGCCGGCACGTTGAGCGACTTTGCCAGCGCGGTGCGGAGCGTCACGGGCCCGCGGAACTTATGGTCGTAATTCTGCGGCGACCAGTCCGCGCCGTTGCCGGCGCGGAAGGAAACCGGCGTGTCCAGGATCATCTCGTTCGGCGTGTAGCCGTTGTCGATCGCGGCCGCGAAGATGAACGGCTTGAACGCGGAGCCCGGCTGGCGCGACGCCTGGGTGGCCCGGTTGAAGTTCGACTCGTTGAAGTCGCGCCCGCCGATCAGCGCGCGGATCTGTCCGTTCGTCGGGTCGAGGCAGACCACGGCGCCCTGGAGGTAGTCGGTCTGCGACTTCTCGTTGGGCTGCGCGGTCTTCGATTTGGCCAGGGTCGCCGCCCGCGTCTTCTTGGTGCCGTTCCGCTGTTCCAGCCCCGTCAGGCGCCGCTCCAGCGACTCCTCGGCGGCGTGCTGCAGGTCGGCTTCCAGCGTCGTGTAGACCCGGAGCCCACCTTCGAAGATCTGGTTCGACCCGTAGCGCTCCTCCAGATAGAGCCGGACCATTTCCATGAAATAGGGCGCTTCGCGCGGGTTCATCCGCGTCTTGGTGACGCCGAGCGGCGCCTCCGACGCGGCCTCGTACTGCGCGCGGTTGAGCTTCTTATTCTGGAGCATCGAGGCCAGGACCAGGTTGCGGCGCTTCAGCGCGCGGTCGGGGTCCCGGCGCGGCGAGTAGTCGCGCGGGTTTCGCGGCAAGCCGGCGAGCAGCGCGCACTCGGGAAGCGTCATCTCCTGGACCGGCTTGGCGAAAAAGATGCGCGACGCGGCGTCGACGCCGTAGGCGCCCTCACCGAAATAGATCTGATTCAGGTACATCTGGAGGATCTCGTCCTTGGTGTACGTCTGTTCGATGCGGATCGCGAGAATGGCTTCCTTGATCTTTCGCTGGATTGTTTTCTCGTGGGTGAGGAAGAGATTTCGCGCGAGCTGCTGCGTGATGGTGGAGGCGCCCTGCTCGGGGCGGCGCGCGATCACGTCCTGGATCAGGGCTCCAACCAGACGGATCGGATCAATGCCCCAGTGCGTGTAGAAGCGGCGGTCTTCGATCGAGAGGATCGCGTCCACCATGGAGCGCGGGATCTGGCGAAGGGGGACCAGGCTCCGGTTCTCCTTGTAGAACTCGTGCACCAGCTTCCCGTTCACGTCGTAGACCAGCGTCTTCACCGGCGGCGCGATCGTCTGGAGGCTGGACGGCGAGGGGAGATCCTGGCGCGCCCAGTTGGCGACCCCGATCCCCACGCCGACCGTGCCGCACAGGACGACGACGAGTAGGGCGCTCGATACCTTGGCGATCCACTTCCAGCGATGGCTCATGGGGAGTCCCGATGTGCGGGTAAGGGCACGAGACGTACGCTAGGTTCCATGCGCCGGACGGTCAAGCGCGAATTCCCCACGGCCTTCCGTGCCGGGGGCAAAGTTGCTAAAGTCGGCCCTGCATGCCCGACACGTCGCTGAAGCCGGAGATCGAGCGCCAGCTCGCCGTGATCCGTTCCGGCGTCGAAGAGCTGATCCCCGAAGCCGAGCTGGTCCAGAAGCTCGAGCGCTCCCTCAAGACCAAGACGCCCCTTCGCGTGAAGCAGGGCTTCGATCCCACCGCGCCCGACATCCACCTGGGACACACGATCGGCCTCCGGAAGCTGCGCCAGTTCCAGGAGCTGGGGCACCTGATCGTGCTCATCGTCGGCTCCTACACGGCGGTCGTGGGCGATCCCAGCGGCCGAAACAAGACGCGGCCGCGCCTCACCGAGGCGGAAGTCAACGCGAACGCGCAGACCTACCTCGACCAGATCTTCAAGGTCGTGGACAAGTCGCGCACCGAGGTGCGCTGGAACGGCGAATGGTTCTCCGCGATGCGATTCACGGACGTGCTTCATCTCACCTCACAGTTCACGGTCGCGCGCCTCTTGGAGCGCGATGACTTCCACGAGCGGTTCAAGGCCGGCGAGCCGATCGGCGTGCACGAGCTTTTCTATCCCCTCATGCAGGCGTACGACTCCGTCGTGATCAAGGCCGATGTGGAGATCGGCGCCACCGAGCAGAAGTTCAACCTGCTCACGGGGCGAGACATTCAGATTGCTTACGGCGTAGAGCCTCAAATTGTTTTGACGCTCCCCGTGCTCGAAGGGCTTGATGGAGTTCGCCGGATGAGCAAGAGCCTGGGCAATTACATCGGCATTGCCGAGTCTCCCCGTGAGATGTTCGGCAAGGTCATGAGCATCCCCGACACTTTGATTGAGAAGTATTTCCGCCTGGTGACCGACGCCACGCCCCAGGAATGTGCGGAAGTGGCGAAATCGCTTGGGGATACGGCCACAAACCCGATGGTGATGAAAAAGGCCCTGGGGCATCGGTTGGTGCGTCAATATCACTCCGTGGCCGAAGCCGACCACGCCCGAGACGACTTTGAGAAGCAGTTCTCCCGCCGTGAAGTCCCCAGTGAAATGCCCGTGGTGAAGGTAGAACCGGGCCGTTTCAGGGCCCGGGACCTCATGATGAGGGCTTTTCCCAATGAATACACCGGAAACGCCGCCGGGAATCTATTTCGCCAGGGCGCCGTCTATATCAATGGAGAGCGGGTCACCGACGTGGCCCTCGAAGTGGATCTGGGGCAGGGTGGGCCCGGGGAGCTGATCTTCAAGGTAGGACGCAAGTTCGCCAAGGTGGTTGCGGGCTAAGAGGCTGAAAATCAGCGGCTTAGCTCACAACCGCCCACTTCTGGCAACCTACCGCGAACCAGCTCCGAGCGAGCCGGGCCCGAGGGGTTGACAGCCGGGGAAACCTCAGCTATCGTACCTCTTTGCGGCCGGCAGGGTTTGCACCTTCAGTCCTGCCGGACGACTGCTCGGTCCCACAGCGGCGAAAGCCGAAATGTCTGGACCCTGAAAAAACGTAGTTTTCACATTGACAGGCAGTACGGGAAATTCGTAAGTTCACGGTTCGGCCCAAAAAAGCCAAACTCGCGCAAGTCTGCGCGTCCTGCTCTTTGACAAACGAATAGTGCACGCATGTGTCGTGGAGCCCTGAAGGATCCTTCTCGGTCTTCGGACCGAGAGATCTCTTGTTGATTCCACGGTGACGCGGAGGTTCGCGTACGCCGTGCTTGGTGTGAAAGATTAAACACAGCGGAGAGTTTGATCCTGGCTCAGAACGAACGTTGGCGGCGTGGATTAGGCATGCAAGTCGAACGCGAAAGGGGTAGCAATACCCCGAGTAAAGTGGCGAACGGGTGAGTAACGCGTAGGAAACCTGCCTTCGAGTGGGGGATAACATTCCTAACGGGATGCTAATACCGCATGTGACTGCGTAATCGCATGGTTGTGCAGTCAAAGGTGGCCTCTATTTATAAGCTACCGCTCAAAGATGGTCCTGCGTCCCATTAGCTAGTTGGTGGGGTAACGGCCTACCAAGGCGACGATGGGTAGCCGATCTGAGAGGATGACCGGCCACACTGGGACTGAGATACGGCCCAGACTCCTACGGGAGGCAGCAGTCGAGAGGCTTCGGCAATGGGGGAAACCCTGACCGAGCGACGCCGCGTGGAGGATGAAGGCCTTTGGGTTGTAAACTCCTGTCATGAGG
>JBKJXM010000286.1:0-5799 GCA_046716305.1 Candidatus Eiseniibacteriota bacterium | reverse complement strand
CTTCGAGCGCGCCCTACGAGTCCCGGCGCGAGCCCCGCGCGGGCGGCAGCGCGCCGTCTTCATCCTCCGCGCAGCAGCCCGGCGGACGGAGACCGCGCAAGGTGACGCCGGCCGAGCGCATGCGGCGAGGCCGCCACTAGCCGTTCGTATGGGCTTCACCCCCACCGCTCCCTTCTCACCCCGAACCATCGAGATCATCGGGGCTCCCGTCGACCTGGGCGCGGGGCGCCGCGGCGTCGACATGGGCCCCTCCGCCATCCGGATCGCCGAGCTCGAGCCGCGCCTGGAGGCCCTGGGGCACCATGTGAAGGACGCCGGCGACATCGACGTCATGATCCCCGAGACGCTGCCCGTGGGAGCCAACAGTCTCCGGTACAAGGAGGCGATCCTGGCCGCGTGCGAGACACTCCGCCTCGAGGTCGAGCGGATCCACGGCGACGGGCACACGCCCCTCGTCCTGGGGGGCGACCACTCGATCGCGATCGGATCGGTGGCCGGGGCCTCCAATCACTTCGACCGGAAATCCCGCGCGCTGGGGCTCATCTGGTTCGACGCCCACGGGGACAGCAACACTCCCGCGACCACGCCCTCGGGCAACATCCACGGAATGTCGCTCGCCGTCTCGCTGGGCCTGGGCGATCCGGAACTGGTTCGCCTGGGCGGCCGCGCGCCCAAGGTGAAGGCGAAGAACACCGCCCTCATCGGGGTCCGCGATCTCGATCCGGGGGAGCGCCAGATTCTCAAGGAGAGCGGCGTGATGGTCTTCACCATCCGCGATGTCGACGAGCGGGGGATGCGCGACATCGTGGGCGAGGCGATCCGCGTCGCGTCGGACGGCACGGCCGGGATCCACCTCTCGTTCGACATGGACGTGCTCGACCCCGAGGACGCCCCCGGCATCGGCACGCCGGTCCCGGGCGGCATCAATTACCGCGAGGCTCACCTGGCCATGGAGCTGCTCTACGAGAGCGGCGCGGTGATCGGGGTGGATTTCGTGGAGGTGAATCCCGTTCTGGACACGCGCAATTCCACGGGCGCGCTCGCGGTCGAGCTGGCGCTCAGTTTGTTCGGGAAGCGGATTCTCTAGGCGTCGGGCCCGCCGTCTCTACTTGAGAACGGCGATCCGGCCGACGCTGGATCCCTCGGGCGCGTCGACCCGGAAGAAATAGACGCCCGAGGCGAGGGGGCGCCCCGCCCCATCCTCCGCGCGGATCGTCACCGTGTGCTCGCCCGCGCCGACGTAGGCCCTGGGCAAGAGCTCCCGGACCAGCCGCCCGGCCGCGTCGTAAAGCCGCACGCGAGCCTCGCCGGGCCGCGCCGTCACGAAGCGGAGCGCGCCCTCCGGGTTCAGCGGATTGGGGATGACCGACGTCGCGAGCTTCCCGCCGCCCGCGCTGACGGCGATGGCAAGGGTGCCGCGGAAGTGGCCGCCCGTGACGAGACTCCCCTCGACGGTCACGGGGACGGTCACGTTGCCGCGCAAGAGGCTGAACAGGTTTCGCAGATCGGCGTTCGCGAAGGAGACCGTCACGTCAGGGATCTTGTTGTTATCCCGGTCGCCGATGATCACCTGCTTCTGACTCGAAGCGGCGATCTGGGACACCGTCCCGGTCCCCGGGGAGATCATGACGATCGACGACACGTCGACGTTCATGAGATCGAACGAAAGGTTCACGGACTCGATCTGGAGCGAGAAGAACGGCTTCCCCGAGCCGAGCACCAGCTTCTTTCCCGAGGTGACAAAGAGCCGGGTCGCGGCGGCCGGGCGCACGTGAATCGTGGTCGTCGCGGTTCCGACCAGACGGTTCGTCGCCTGGAACGTCACCGCATAGCTGCCCGTATCCGACGTGGCCGGAGTCCACGTCAAGGTGCCGAAGGAGAGGGACGCGTTGGTCGTGAACGCCGCGCCGTTCCCGGCCGGGAGAGCCGAGAGATCGACCGTGAACGTCTCGACCACGTCGCCGTCGGGATCCCCGGACGAGACACGGACCGTCAAGAGCGCCCCGGCGTCCGCCTCCACCGCGGCCGGCGCACTGATCACGGGATCCTGGTCCAGGACGAAGACCGCGTTGTTCCCCGCCGGAAGGCCGGAGAGGTCGGCCGTGATTGTGATGGTCCCCGCGGCCGCCGAGCGTGACGCCGTGGGCGACGAGGCGAGCCGGCCGGCCAGAAGACTCGTGCTCGTGGTCGCCGTCGTGGTGAGCGTCATCGTGCTGCCCGTTTTGGTGGTCGTCGACCCCGTCGCGCTGATCACCGGGCCCTTCATGGGCGCCTCGGGCGCGAGCGCCCCAGGGGCGCCGCCGCCGCGCTCCGGCGTCGGAGCCGCGAGAAGGCCGTTCGGCGGGAGCACGGTGAGCGGAACGTCCAGGGAACTCGAGCCGCCCAGGTCGGTCGCGACAAAAGTGACCGTATAAGTTCCCTCGCTACCCGCCTCAGGCGTCCAGATGAAGCGCCCCGTGACACTGGTCCCGAGCGCAGCGACGAAGACGTTCGTCGAAGCGTTGGAGACGGCGAGGCCGGCGGTCGCGCGGAACGTCACCGTGTAGACGCCGACTTGGCCGATCGCCGGGCTCCACGAGAGTGTCCCGGATCCGTTTCCTGTATCGGCCAGGAACGTTGCGGCATGGCCGGCGGGAAGCCCGGAGAGATCGGCGCTCAGAGCGGCGATCGCATCCGCGTCGGGATCGGATGCCGAGACGGCGATGTCGATGTGGCCCAGCTCCTCCACCGCGGCCGACGGAGGCGCGGAAACGAGCGGCGCGCGGTCGACGTTCGCGACCGTGATCGCGGTCGTCGCGCTTCCCGACAGCGAATTCGTCGCGGTGAACGTCACGCTGGCGGACCCCGCCTGCGTGAAGTCGGGAGTCCACGTGAACGTGCCCGACGTCTTCGAGGCGCTGGCCGCGAACGAAGCGCCCGCCGGAAGCGGAGACGCCGTCAGAGATGTGATGGGATCGCCGTCGGGATCGCCCGCGGTCACCGGGAAGGAGATAGCCTCGTTCTCCGCGCCGCTCACCGCCGGCGTCGCCGCGACCGATGGCGTCAGATTGGGGGACCGGGCGAAGGCCGTCGCGAAGACGTCGTCGATCGCGAACGTTTGCGGGGATGTCCCGAGCGCCTCGAACGAGACCCGCGCCACGTCGCTCGCAGGCTGGGCGAAGGGAACGTTCTGGAACCCGCTCACCGGAGCGCCGTCGACGAAAAGGCTCACGCGCTTCGACAGCAGATCGACGACGATCCGGAACGCGTTGCTCTTGTTCAGTCGGTAGTTCAGTGGAAGGTTCTGGCTCGCGCCGGCGATCGAATTCCACGTGAGGTTGCCGTGAGGCTGGTACTCCACTGAGGCGATCACATTGCCGTTGGAGCCCCGAACGGAGCAGGCGACGATGATGATTGGATTGTCGTCCCGCGCGACCGTCCTCCATGCCACCGTCACCTTCTCGGTTCCCGGGGGGGGTGCCGCGGGCCACGCGATCAGACTCACGCCGCCCAGGCCGCTCTGCTGTTTCAGCTGGGCCACCATGGTGAGTCCGTCGGCCGAGGCGTTGACGCGGACGGTGCCCGTCGCTTCGCTAAGCGTCAGAAAATCACCCGTGGGAGCGCCCGGCAGCGCGAGATTCGGGGCGGCGCCGACGGCATCGCCGTCGAAATTCGCGAACAGAGTCACGGTCGAGCTGGTGTCGCCCTGCGCCGCGGGAGATGCGAACGCTTCGCCGTTCGCGCACAGGAGCGCGAGGAGCGAAGCGATGGACAGGGCACGACGCAGCATCGCCAGCCTCACTTTCTAAAGTTGTCGGACGTTAAGCTAGTGGAGGGCAGAGATACCGCTGGGAGTGGATGGCGTCCTTCCCCCGAGGACACCGAAGGAGAAGGATAGATCACTTATCGTTGAATGGCAAGCACTTATACGCCCTCGAGCGCGAGACCGACCGCTTCGTCGTGCGAGAGTTGCCGCCCCGCGTCCGTGGCGAGCTTGGCCCGTTCGCCGAGCGCGCTCCGAGCTCGGTCGAGGAAATGCCGCATCCGTTTCTCGTCGGGCGACGAGAGGGGCGCCTGAATCGTCGTCCGGAGCGTGCAGGCCGCCCCGAACAGGCGGAGCGCCCGCTCGGGCTGCCCCAGGGCTGCCGCGAGCACCGAGAGGCCCTCCATCGTCGACGCGAGCCCCTGCCGGTCTCCCAGCTCTTTGTAGATGGCGAGCGCGCTCATGAGGTGAAGGCGCGCGGCCGGGTGATCCCCGAGACCCGTGGCCACCTCTCCGAGCTCCCGGAGAGAAAACGCCGTCCCGCGGGAATCGCCCAGCTCGCGCTGCACCGGAAGCGCCTCCTCGTGTCTCTTGCCCGAGGTCTCGAGATCGCCGAGGTAGAACGCGAGGCCACCGAGCCCGTTCAGGCTGGCCGCCTCCCACGCGCGATTCCCGAGCTCGCGGTGAAGAGAGAGCGCTTCCCCGTAGAGCTGCTCTGCGTCCGAGAAGTCTCCGAGCGCGGCGGCCACGACGCCGAGGTTGTGAAGCGCGGCGGAGACGCCTCGTTTGTCGGCGATCTCCCGGCGCAGCGCCAGGCTCTCCTCGTAGAGCGGCCGTGCCGCCGCATAGTCCTCCTGGTCGTTGGCTACGTTTCCCAGCTCGAATAGCATCTGCGCCACGGCCGGCCGGTCGTCCCGCACGCGCGCCAGCGCGAGCGATTCATCCAGCGTCCGCCGAGCCGAGGCGTAGTCCCCCTCGCCCCGGGCGAGCACGGCCGCGGCGTACAGCGCTTTCACCCGCTCCGGCGCCGCCTCGCCGCCCACGGCATCGAGCAGCGCCGCGAGGCGCGCGCGCCCTTCGGCCCAGTTTCCCCGCACCCACCAGAATCGCCAGAGCGCCCCGACCAGGCGGAGCCCGCGCGGCAAGTTCAAAGTCTCCTCGCCGAAGCGCGCGATCGCGAGCCGGAGATTGTCGTGCTCCCGTTCCAAACGGTCGAGCCAGGCTCCCTGTCGCGGCCCGGTCAGCTCGGGCTCCGCCTGCTCGGCCAGCGCGAGGAAGAAGGCCGCGTGCCGCTCTTGAAGGTGGCCCCGCTCGCCGGCGGCGAAGAGCTTCTCCCGGCTGTATTCGCGGATCGTCTCCAACAGCCGGTAGCGGACCTGTCCCTCGTGGATCTCCTCGGGGACCACGAGCGAGCGGTCGACCAGGTGCGAGAGCCTGTCGAGCACGTCGAGCACGTCGAGCAGGTCGCCGGCGCAGACCGCCTCCACGGCCTCGAGCGTGAACCCACCCGCGAAGATGCTCAGGCGATTCAGGAGCGCCTTCTCCTCGGGCGGGAGCAGGTCGTAGGACCAGTCGACCGCGGCCCGAAGCGTCTGCTGCTTCGGAAGCGCCGTGCGGCTCCCGCCGGTCAAGAGCCGGAAACGATCCTCGAGACGGGCGAGAATCTGGTCGGGCGCGAGCACCTTCATGCGCGCCGCGGCTAGCTCGATCGCGAGCGGGATGCCGTCCAGGCGCCGGCAGACTTGCGCGATGGCCACGGCATTCTGCTCGGTGAGCTGAAAACCCGGCTGCGCGCCATGCGCCCGGTCGACGAACAGGCGGACGGCCTCGTAGCGGCCAATCGCCTCGCGCGTTCGCGCTCCCGCAGATCCGAGGTCGGGGATCCCCAGCATCGGAATCCTCCAGACGATCTCGCCGGGCACTCCGAGCGGCTCCTGGCTGGTGGCGAGCACCCGAAGATGCGGACACCCTTCGAGGAGGACCCGCGCGGCGGAGGCGCAGCCGGCGACCAGATGCTCGCAGTTGTCGAGCACCAGCATCATCGCTTTGGCGCCGAT
>JBKJXM010000285.1:0-4651 GCA_046716305.1 Candidatus Eiseniibacteriota bacterium | reverse complement strand
AGGAGCGCGCCCGACGGCGACTGCAGCAGGCGCAGCATGAGCAGGGAGTGCGCGTAGAGATCGCGCGCCTCTTCGGGTAGGTCGCCGTCCTCGCGTGCGCCGGTGCTGGCCCACAGCGTCCAGTAGCTCCGCGTGCGCGCGGTCAACCCCGGCACGCCAAGGCGCCTGGCCTCAGCGTCCACGCTTCGGGCCTCGGGCACGCCGCGCGCCGCCGCGATCCACGTGGTGACCATGGCCGACTCGCCCGGCGCGAGCGGGATGGGAATCCCGAGCAGCGAATCGGAGCCGCCGCGCGCGCCGCCGATTGTCACGAGGGGGACGCCCGCCCCGGCGGGGCCGGCCGCGTTCAGGAGACGGGCGCGGCGGCCGCCCCGGTGGAGCACGCCGCCCGTCGCGGCGTCGCGCGACGCGGCCTCGCGCGCGCCGGCCGTCAGGCGGAAGTCGTAGTGGAAGGCCAGGCGGAGATCGTGGAAGCGGTCGTCGCGGTTGGTCACCTCGGCGCGCCGCACCAGGAGCGGGAGGCGCGAGTCGGCGAAGGTCTCGATCCAGATCTCCAGCGGGAGCTGTGCGCCGCGGAGCGAGCAATCGGCGATGGGGGAGCCGTCGCCTCGTGCGATCGTCGCGTGGAAGGATTCGTCGAGCCAGCCGAAGGCGCCGTCCACGCTCAGGCCGACACGGGCGGGGCGGCGCAGGAGCTGCTGCTCGGGCGCGAAGTGGGGCGCGTAGATCTCATGCAGCGTGCCGAAGCGGTTTCCCGCCGCGAGGACCGTCCCGTTGCCCACCACGAATGCACGCGCCACCGGTCCTCCCCTCCGCCACACGGCCCACCCCGCTCGCAAACTACCAGAGGACGCCGCGGACGGCAACGCGGTTGACACGCGCGCGGTGCGGCGTAGGATGGCCGATCTGATGCCCTCGCTCCTCGATGCGATCCCCGCGCAGGCTCGGGACTCGCTCCTCGCGCTCCACCTGGTCGTGTGGGGCCTGCTCGCCGCCTACGGCTTCCACCGGCTCCATCTGCTGCGGCTCTTCCGCCGGCGCGACCGGACCGCGCTCCGTCCCGATCCGCCCGAGACCTGGCCGCGCGTCACGATCCAGCTTCCCGTGTACAACGAGCACTACGTGGCCGAGCGGCTCCTCGACGCGACGGCGGCGATGGACTATCCGCCGGACTGCCTCGAGATCCAGGTGCTCGACGACTCCACGGACGAAACCAGCGCGCTGATCGCGGCGGGGGCCGCGGCGCTGCGGGCGCGCGGGCACGACGTGGTCCATCTCCGCCGCGCGGCGCGCGACGGCTTCAAGGCGGGGGCCCTCCAGCACGGACTGCTCCGCGCCAAAGGGGACCTGCTCGCGATCCTGGACGCCGACTTCGTTCCGCCGCCCTCCTTTCTGCGCGACCTCGTCCCGTACCTGAACGAGCCCGACGTGGGGATGGTGCAGGCGCGGTGGCGCCACCTGAACCAGGACTATTCGCTCCTCGCCCAGGCGCAGGCGATCTCGCTCGACAGCCACTTCGTGATCGAGCACGCCGCGCGCATGAGCGGGGGCCGCTTCTTCAATTTCAACGGGACCGCGGGAATCCTGCGCAAGCAGTGCGTCATCGAGGCGGGCGGGTGGCATTGGGACACGCTCACCGAGGACCTCGACCTCTCCTACCGCGCGCAGCTAAAGGGGTGGCGATTCGTGTTCGCGCCGGACGTGGGATGCCCCGCCGAGCTGCCGGTCGAGATGAACGCGTTCAAGGCGCAGCAGTATCGCTGGGTCAAAGGCTCGATCCAGGTGGCGCGCAAGATCCTTCCCTCGCTCTGGCGCGCCCCGCTGCCGCTTCCGGTGAAGGTCGAAGCCACGTTCCACCTCACCTGCAACGTGGCCTACGTGCTCCTGCTCCTGGTTTCCGCGATCGCCTATCCGGTCGTGATCGCGCGGTTCGAGGCGAAGAGCCTCCTCTTCACGGCGGTGGATGCGGCGCTCTTCCTGGCCGCCTCCATTCCCCCTCTCATCTACTTCGCGGCGGCCCAGCGCGAGACGCGAGGCGACTGGAGGCGGCAGCTCCGCTTTTTCCCCTTCGTGCTCGCCCTGGGCCTGGGCCTGGCCGTGAACAACACGCGGGCCGTGATCACCGGCCTGGGCGGCACCGCGAACGACTTCCAGCGGACCCCCAAGTTCCGCATCGAGCGCCGTGGTGACGGATGGCGCGACAAGCGCTACCGCTCGCCCGTCACGCTCTGGGCGGCGGTGGAGATCTCACTGGGTCTCTACTTCGCGTGGGTCATGCTCTCGCTCGCACAGGCGCGGCTCTTCGCGCCGCTCCCGTTCCTTCTTCTCTACCTGATCGGGTTCCTCTACGTCGGCTTGCTCTCGGTGATGCACGGCGCGCAGCGCGCCTAGCGCCCACACCAGAATCCACGAGCCGTATTCCACGGCCATGATCCAGCCCGGAACCCGCCAGACGCCGGTCGCGCGGTAGGCGGCCAGCGGAGCGTAAATGAGGGCGACGGTCCCGGAGAAGACCAGCAGGCCCGCGCTCGGATGGAGCGGCAAGAGCGCGATGGCCGGGACCAGGTACCAGGGATAGACCGTCGGCGAGAAGAGTAGAAAGGCGATCCAGGTCGCGAGTGCCGCCCCGGTGAGCGACCGCGCGCGCCAGGCGATCGCCAAGGTGGCCAGAGCCAGGCATCCGGCCAGGATGAGCCGCGGCGGATCTCCCGTCTGAAAGAGGGGCCGGAGCAGGGCGTAGAGCGGGCCGTTGAACTCCCAATGGCGCGCGTAGACGCGAAGCCCCTCCCACAAGCGGGGCCCCGCGTGGAAGAAGGGGGCGTAGGAAATGGCCACCAGGAGAGCCGCCGCGGCCAGGAGCCCCCAGGCCCGGCGCCGGATCAGCGCCGGGACCAGGAGCACGGGGATCCATTTTGTAATCATTGCCGTACCAAAAGCGACCCCGGCAGGCACCCGACGGCCAGTCTCTTGCAGGGAAAATGCGACCAGGAGGAGCGCGGCGACCGCGAGGTCGAGGTGCCCGTTCCCGTAGCACTCGACGATGACGAGCGGGTTCCAGTAGTAGAGTAAGAGTCGCTCCGGAGGGAGCCCGCGACGCGCCAGGAGGGAGATCAACGCGGCCAGGAGGGCCGCCTCCAGCATCAAAAGCACGGTTTTCCAGGCGAGAGGTGTGGCGCCGAGCGCCGCGGCCCCCGCGAAGAAAAGCTGCGCGGCGGGCGGGTAGATCGTCGGCACCGCCGGGTGATTCAGGCGACGAAAGAGGTCGTCTTGAAAACCCGCGAGCGCCGGATCGGCCGGCGCCAAGGCGTAGGGATTGATGCCGTGCGCGACCAGCCTGCCGTCCCAGAGGTAGCGGTAGAGGTCCTCGGACAGGCTGGGCGGGGTTCCCAGAAGCGCGAGGCGCGGCACGAGCCCCACCGCCAGGATCACCAGAAACGCGGCGCGACCCGTCGCAGGGCGGCCCGGTAGACGGGCGGCCCTTCCCCTCAGGACGACCCAGGCCGCCACGAGGTACAACGCGTGCGCGATGCCCCAAAGGAGCAGTGCCCAATGCGTCACGAAGAGTGGAGAGGGAGTCCGACCCCATGAGTGCGCGGCAAAGGGAAACGCGTTCGGCGCCCAAGGACGCGGGTGATTCTAGGAAGGCGGCCCAGGCGGGTCAACGAGCGGAGCTGGCTTCCTCGGATCCCGAAACCCGCGGCCTCTGGGAATCGGAGGTCGTCGAGGAGCCTCGTCCCCGGGGCGTCACCCAGAACCTGATCGGGGTGAGTCCCCGGATGCAGCGGGTATTCCGGCTGATCGAAAGGGTCGCCCCGACCGAGAGCACGGTGCTGATCACCGGTGAGAGCGGGACGGGTAAGGAGATGGTCGCGAACGCGATCCACCTCCAGAGCCGCCGCGCCCACAGGCCCTTCATCACGGTGAATGCGGCGGCGATCCCCGAGGGCCTCTTCGAGAGCGAGCTGTTCGGCCATGTCCGGGGCGCGTTCACCGGCGCCGTGTCGGACCGGCCGGGGCTCATGAGGCAGGCGGACGGCGGCACCCTCTTCCTCGACGAGGTCGCGGAGATGCCGCCCGCCGTGCAGGCCAAGGTGCTCCGCGCGCTTCAGAGCGGTGAAGTGCGGCCCGTCGGCGGGGGCGAAGCGATCCACGTGGACGCCCGCGTGATCGCCGCGACCAATCGCGACCTCACACGGGCGCTCAGCGAGGAGAAGCTCCGAGAAGACCTCTACTACCGTCTCAGCGTATTCACCATCGAATTGCCGCCGCTGCGCGAGCGGCGCGAGGACATCCCCCTCCTCGCCGGGTACTTCCGCCAGCGGCACGCGCGGCGCCTGGGGAAGCGGGTGGACCGCTTCACCGAGCGCGCCCAATATCACCTCGTCCGGTACGACTATCCAGGCAACGTGCGCGAGCTGGAGAACGCCATCGAGCGGGCGGTCACCCTGGCGGAGAACGGCGAGATCAGCCACCTGGATCTGCCGCCGGCATTCCGCGAGGAGCCGGTACGGATGCTTCCGGAAGGGGACGCGTTCCCGTACCGTCCGGAGATGTCCCTCACCGAGCTGGAAACCGAGCACATCCGCCGGGCCCTCATGTATCACGCACGAAATACAACGCGTGCGGCAAAGTCGTTGGGGATCTCCCGATC
>JBKJXM010000284.1:0-5436 GCA_046716305.1 Candidatus Eiseniibacteriota bacterium | reverse complement strand
GCTCGATCTTGGCGTTCGGGTGCGAGGCCTTGAGGGCATTCGTCACCAGGGGAGCGGGGCTGACCTGCTCGGCGGAGATGCCCAGGCGGATCAGGAACTGCCCCGCGCGGTCCACCCTCTGGATCTCCGCTCCCTCGAAGCCGGCCCGGTCGATCGCGGCGCGCACTTCGTCCACCGCCGGCGGAGGCGTCATCCGCAGCTCGACCAGCGTCCCTCCGGTGAAGTCGACTCCGTAGCGCGGACCGCCATGCAGCGCGAGCGAGACGATCGACGCGAGGACGGAAACGCCGGAGATGATGTAGGCGATGTACCGCCGGCGCATCCAGTCGACATTGATTCCATGGAGGATCTGGAACACTCGGAGCCCTCTAGATACTGATCGTGCTGACCTTCCGCCGGAGCGACCAGGCGTCGAAGATCATCTTGGACACGCCGACGGCGGTGATCATGTTGATGATGAGACCGATGGAGAGCGTGATGGCGAAGCCCCGGATGGGTCCCGACCCGAACCACATCAGGGCGACCGCCGAGAGGAGTGTCGTCACGTTGGCATCCAGGATCGTGCGATAGGCGCGCGAATAGCCCTGCTCGATCGCGGTGAGAACCGTCTTCTTGTGGCGCAGCTCCTCCCGGATTCGCTCGAAAATGAGGACGTTCGCGTCCACGGCCATGCCGATCGTGAGCACGATGCCGGCGATACCGGGGAGGGTGAGCGTCGCGTGGAAGGCCGCCATGCAGGCGAGGAGCCCGAGGATGTTGAGGAAGAGCGCCACCACCGCGACGATTCCCGAGGTTCGGTAATAGGTGATCATGAAGGCGACGACGAGAATCGACCCCAGCGTGGCGGCCCTGATCCCCTTGTCGATCGAGTCCTGGCCCAGGGACGGGCCGATCGTGCGCTCCTCCGCGATGCGGACGGGGGCCGGGAGCGAGCCCGACCGAAGGACGATCGAAAGGTTCTGCGCTTCCTCCTCGGTGAACGAGCCCGTGATGGAGCCCTGCCCGCGCGGAATCCGCTCGTTGATGCTGGGCGCGGACTGGACGCGCTGGTCGAGGACGATGGCGAGGCGCCGGCCCACGTTCGCGCCGGTGATGTCGGCGAAGAGCGCGCCGCCCCGCCCGGTCAGCGTGAACGAGACGCCGGGGGCTCCGGGACGCTCCTGGTCCAGGTCCAGCCGCATCTGCGCGCTCGCGACTTCCTTCCCCTGCATGAGGGGATCCTTGTCGAGCACCAGGAGCGCGCGGCCGGTGCGCCCTTCGCGCTCGGAGGGGTGCGAGTCCCAGTTGAGCGCGGCGTCCAGGACGAACGAAGAGTCGGCCATGAGCTCGAGCCGCATCGAGTCGATGGCGGCCACGTTGTCGAGCAGGGCGAACGACTCGCCGGCCTGCGCGACCGTCACAAAGCGGGAGCTCCACGGGTGCGCCAGGGAATCCGGCCCCGTGGCCGCGCTTCCCCCCTTCCGCGCGAAGTACTGGTCGATGCGGTCGAAGAGGGCGCGCGCCTCCTCGTCGGTCTTCACGATCTTGAACTCGAGGAGGGCGGTCTGGCCGATCAGCTCCTTGGCCCGCTCCTGGTCGAGGAGGCCGGGGAGTTGCACGATGATGCGGTTCTGCCCCTGCTTCGAAACGGAGGGCTCGGCCACGCCGAACTGGTCGATCCGGTTCCGGATGATCTGCATGGCCTGATCGACGGCGTTCCGCGCCTCGGCGGGCGGAAGCTTGGACGTGTCCACCTCGAGGAGCAGGTACATGCCCCCCTGGAGGTCCAGCCCCAGCTTGATCGCCTTCTCGCGGAGCTTGGCCAGCTTGGTCAGGCGTTCGCGCTCGACCTCGTTGGTGGCCATGGCCGGGCGGGCCTGGAGCACCTCCTGCCGCTTCTCGGGAGGGAGCGAATAGAACTGGAAGGTCGGCCAGAGCGTGTAGAGGGCGACCGCGACCCCGATCAAGGTCAGAAAGAGCTTGTTGCGATCGCTTTGGGTCACGGCAATCCTCGGGTCCGGTGCACGGATAGCGTCTCGACCAAGACCGGGCAGACTACCGGAATGGTCTCCGTGAAGTCAATGCGCGAGTTGGAAATGGGGGCGACCAGGGGATGGCCGAGGGGGGCCGGAAGCGGCCCGTAACACCACCGACATGGGACCGACGCGAGGTAGTAACGGAGAGGGCGCAGATTCGTACACATGAGCGCGCATGCTAGACTGCGGGACCCGATCGTGCCGAGCACCACGCGTTCTACTATCCTCGTCGTCGACGACGAGGCTGAGATCTGCGACCTCGTGAGCTACAACCTGGCGCGCGAGGGGTATAGGGTCGTCGCCGAAAACGACGGCGCGGCGGGACTGGAGCGCATCTTCAAGTCGCCGCCCGACCTGGTGGTGCTCGACCTCCTTCTCCCCAAGATGAGCGGCCTCGAGGTTCTGGACGCCATCCGCGGCGAGCCGCGCACGCGCCAGCTCCCCGTCCTCCTTTTGACCGCCCGCGGGACCGAGATGGACAAGCTGATCGGTTTCGAGCGGGGCGCCGACGATTACCTGACGAAGCCGTTCTCACCCAAGGAGCTGGTGGCGCGCGTGAGCGCGATTCTGCGCCGGAGCCGGGGGGAGGCGGTCCAGGCTCCCACCGTGATCGGCCCGTTCCGCTTCGACAACGAGCGCCACCAGCTGTTTCTCCGCCAGCGGGAGCTGCACCTGACGCCCACCGAGTACCGACTCCTCGAATATCTGCTCCAGCGCCCGGGCCGTGTCTTTTCCCGCGAGCAGCTCCTGGACAAGGTATGGGGGCTGGGCTACTTCGGCGAGACGCGGACCGTGGACGTGCACGTGCGGCGACTCCGCGCGAAGATGGGTAAGGACTCGGCGCTGATCCGCACGGTGACCGGCGTGGGCTACGCCGCGGAGATCCCCAAGGGCTAGCGACCGCTCGGCGAAGCGGCCACTCGCCTGGCAGGGCGGGCCGACGCCCATCGGTGGTACCCTCCGGCCATGCGACCCCTTACCGGGCGCCTCCTCGCCGTATACCTGACTGTTCTCGCCGCCGCCCTTCTGGCGACGGGGATCGCGGCCGTGACTGTTGCCGGCGCGCGGCCCCTCCCGATTGCCGGGGCCGTCCTGATTCTCTTCGCGCTGGCGTGCACCGCCGCGACCGTCGCCGTGCGTCGGCTGGATCGGCGCCTCTACTCGATCGCTGAGGCGGCCACCGCCCTGGCTTCGGGCGACCTGAGCGCCCGCGCGCCGGTCGACGCCCACGACGAGCTGGCGCGCCTCTCCCGCGTGATCAACGAAGTGGCCAAGCGCACGCAGGAGACGCTGGGCGAGCTCACCGCGCAGCGCGACTCGAGCGAAGCGGTGCTGGGCAACCTGCCCCAGGGGCTCGCCCTCGTCACCCGCGACCTGCGCATCACCCATGCGAATCCGCTCTTCTGGGAGCTGGTGGGCGTCGGCCGGCCCAACCTGCCGACGCGACTCCGGGTCGCGCGCCAGCCCGTGCTCGAGGAGCTGGTGCTGGAATCCGCCGCTCGCGGCGCTGCCGTCACGCGCGAAGTCGCCTTCTACCTGGACGAGAAGCGGGAGTACGAGATCGTCGTGGCCCCGATCGCCTCGCGGAAGCCCACCGAGGAATGGGTCGTGACGATCCAGGACCTGCGCCCCGAAAAGGCGCTCGCCGCGCTCCGGAGGGAGTTCGCAGCCAACGCCTCGCACGAGCTGAAGACGCCGCTCACCTCGATCCGCGGCTACGCCGAGACGCTGTTGAACGGCGGCCTCGAGGACAAGGAGAACCGCGCCCGCTTCGTCGAGACGATCCGCCTGCAGGCGGCGCGCCTGGAGACTCTGGTGCAGGATTTGCTCGATCTCGCGGATCTGGAACGCCCCGACTCGCCGCTCGACCTCAAAGATTGGGACGTGGGACAGATCACCCGGGAGATGGGAGGGATGTTCGAGGACCTGGCGCGCCGGGCCGGCCTGAAGCTGGAGGTGACGGCGAGGGCGGGAATCCGGGCGCGGGTGGACCGGACCAAGATCGAGCTGGCGCTCCGTAACCTGTTCGACAACGCGATCAAGTACACGGAGGCGGGCGCGATCCACGTGCGGGTCGAGGGGACCCCCTCGGGCGTCCGCGTCGGCGTGACCGACACGGGACGCGGCATCGCTCCGGAGCACCTGCCCCGGGTCTTCGAGCGCTTCTACCGAGTAGACCGTGGGAGGTCCCGGTCCCGAGGGGGCACCGGGTTGGGACTTTCCATCGTCAAGCACGCCGTGCTGCTCCACAATGGCAAGGTCGGCGTGGAGAGCACACCGGGATCGGGCAGCTTTTTCTGGATCGAGATCCCGCGCGACGGGCCACCGCGCCAGTCGTAACAGGAATGTAACAATGCGGACACGCCTCCAGCGGGGGCGTGGCCCGAGCATGGTTGGTGGCATGAACGGAACGATCGCACCCTCGCCGCCGGACGCTCCGGCGGGGGGGACCGGATTCCCAGGGTGGCCGTGATGGCAGACCGAGTGTCGCCGCTGTCGACAGAGGTTGCGACGAGAGAGGCTCCGAAGGGCGCTTCCGGTCCCGCCATTCTGTTCGCGGACCACCTGTCGCTCTGGTATGGCGCGCACCAGGCGCTGATCGACGTCTCGCTCGGTATCCAGCCGCACCACATCACGGCGATCATCGGCCCCTCGGGCTGCGGCAAGTCGTCCCTGCTCCGCTGCTTCAACCGGATGAACGATCTCTATCCGCCGGTCCGGTACGAGGGAGCCACCCTCTTTCACGGCGAGAACATCCTTCGTCCCGACACCGACCTGGTCGCGCTGCGGCGACGCGTCGGCATGGTGTTCCAGCGTGCGAACCCGTTCCCGATGTCGATCTTCCAGAACGTGGCGTACGGCCCGCGGCTCCAGGGCGTCCGGAACAAGCGGCGCCTGGAGGAGATGGTAGAGTCGGCGCTCCAGCGCGCCGCGCTCTGGCAGGAAGTGAAGGACCGGCTGAGCCGGGCGGCGTTGGGGCTGTCGGGCGGCCAGCAGCAGCGCCTCTGCATCGCGCGCGCGCTCGCGGTCGAGCCGGACGTGCTGCTCATGGATGAGCCGTGTTCCGCGCTCGACCCGATCGCGACATATCGCATCGAAGAGCTCATCACGGACCTTGCACGCGACTACAGCATCATCATCGTCACGCACAACATGCAACAGGCCTCGCGCGTGTCAGATTTCACGACGTTCCTCCTCGCCGGCGAAGAGCGCATCGGCGAGCTCGTCGAATTCGGGCCGACTCGCACGCTGTTCACCCGGCCGACCGACGAGCGCACCGAGGCCTACATCACGGGACGCTTCGGATGACCGCCGTCCTGCGCTCTCGCTTGGCGCTCGACTCTGGGGTCGGCGCGCTGCAGCGCGACCTTCGGTCGCTCGCGAGCCTCGTCGACGTGGCGATCGAACGGAGCATCCGCGC
>JBKJXM010000283.1:0-21066 GCA_046716305.1 Candidatus Eiseniibacteriota bacterium | reverse complement strand
GAGGAGGACGTGGAGCCGGGGCTTACGGGTCCGGCGGAGCGGGGGCCGGCCGTCGAGCTGGAAGCGGTGCGCTTCGCCTATCCCGGCACCGACCGCGACGTGCTCCACGACGTCACGCTCTCGATCCGCGCCGGGGAAGCCCTGGCGATCGTCGGCCGGACCGGATCGGGGAAGACGACGCTCTTGAATCTGATCGCGCGCCTCTACGAGCCGGCGGGCGGCTCCATCCGCGTGGACGGCGTGGCTACCACGGAGTGGCCGCGCGGGCCGCTCCGCCGGCGCTTCGGCATCGTGCCGCAGGAGACTTTCCTCTTCTCGGACACCATCCGCTCCAACATCGCATTCGGGTTCGAGGAGGGCGCGCCGCCGCCCGACGCGGACCAGATCGTACGCCAGGCCGGACTCACATCCGACCTCGGACAATTCCCGCAGGGGCTGGACACGCTGATCGGAGAGCGGGGGATCACGCTCTCCGGCGGCCAGAAGCAGCGCGTGGCCTTGGCCCGCGCGCGCGCGCTGGAGCGCCCGAGTCTCCTCCTGGACGACGCGTTCGCGAGCGTCGACCAGGGGACGGAAGAAGTGATCTTGGAGAACCTGTTCCGCGCGAAAGAGCGCGCCACGATCCTGCTGGCCACGCATCGGCGCTCGGCACTCCTCCGCGTGGACAGGATCGTGGTGCTGGACGAGGGAAGGATCGTGGCCTCGGGCACGCACGAAGAGCTGATCGCCCGCGGCGGCCTCTACGCCGACCTCTACCATCTGGAAGAGGTGGTCGAGGAGCTGGAGGCCCTGTGACCACGAGAGGGGGGCGCTGATGGCCGGTCCCTGGGGCTCCGCGGCCGACGACGTCGAAGCGCAGGGGGCGATCTACGACCGCCGCCTGGCGAAGCGTCTCCTCCAGTTCCTGAAGCCGTACAAGAAGGAGATCACGCTCTCGATCATCCTTCTCGGGATCATCTCCCTTCTGGAAGCCGCCGGCCCGTATTTGACCAAGATGGCGATCGACAACTACGTGAAGCCCACAAGCGGGGGCGGCGGACTGATCGGTGGGCTCGGGGCGGAGGCGACGCGCGGGCTCCTGCTCATCGCCGTCGCGTACATCGGCATTCTCGCCTTCGGCTTCGTTCTGCGCTACGTGCAGTCCTACACCATGGCCATGGTGGGACAGCGCGCGATGCAGGACCTTCGCCTCGCCATCTTCCGCCACCTCGAGACGATGTCGCCCTCCTACTTCGACACGCGCCCCGTGGGGCGCATCCTGACTCGCGTGACCCAGGACGTGGCGGTGCTGAACGAGCTGTTCGCGCAGGGAGTGGTCGCCGTGATCGGGGACCTTTTCATGCTGGCGGCCATCGTCTTTGCCATGTTCTGGCTCAACTGGAAGCTCGCGCTGGTCACAATGACCACCGTGATTCTTCTGGTGATCGCCACGGCGATTTTCCGCTCCAAGGTGCGCGTCTCGTACCGCCGCGTCCGGACGCGCCTCGCCAAGCTGAACGCATTTCTTCAGGAGCACCTCCAGGGCTTGGACGTGCTCAAGTTCTTCAACACCGAGCGGAAGCAGACGCGCAAGTTCGACGAAGCGAACCGCTCGCACTACGACGCCCACGTGCAGAACCTCTTCTACTACGCCGTCTTCTTCCCGGTGGTGGAAGTCATCGGCGCGATCGCGCTGGCGCTCATCATCTGGTACGGAGGAAGCGGGATTCTCACGGGCGCGGTCACGTTCGGCGTCGTCGTGGCGTTCATCCAGTACTCCGACCGCTTCTACCAGCCTGTGCGGGACCTGAGCGAGAAGTACAACGTCTTCCAGGCGGCGATGGTCTCCTCCGAGCGGATCTTCGCGCTGTTGGACACGCCTCCCGCCGTGGTGGAACCGGTGGGGGCGGCGCCCGTCGGAAGGCTGCGCGGCGAGGTGGAGTTCGACCACGTCTGGTTCGCCTACAAGGACGAGGAGTTCGTGATCCGTGACCTCTCGTTCCGGATTGCGCCGGGGGAGAAGGTGGCGATCGTGGGGGCCACCGGGGCGGGAAAGAGCTCGATCGCGAATCTGCTGACGCGGTTCTACGAATTCCAGCGCGGGGCGATCCGCGTCGACGGACGCGATATCCGGACCATCGAAGGCAAAAATCTGAGGAGGCAGATCGGGCTGGTGCTCCAGGACGTGTTCCTCTTCTCGGGCACCGTGCGTGAGAACATCGCGTTCGGCTCACGCGACCGCAAGGACGGCGACGTGGATCAGGCCCTGGCCGAGGTGGGCGGCTCGCGGCTCAAGGCGCGGCTGCCGAACGGCCTGGACGAAGAGGTCGGGGAGCGCGGCGCCTACTTCTCCATGGGGGAGCGGCAGATTCTCGCGTTCGCGCGCGCGCTCCACTACGACCCGAGCATCCTGATCCTGGACGAAGCCACGTCGAGCGTGGATATCGAGACCGAGCGCGTGGTGCAGGCCGCGCTGAAGCGGCTCTTGGAGGGACGGACCTCCCTGGTGATCGCGCACCGTCTGAGCACGATCCTGGACGCGGACCGGATCCTGGTTCTGCACAAAGGTGAGCTGCGGGAGCAGGGGACCCACGCGGAGCTGTTGGCCCAGGGCGGGATCTACGCGCGGCTCTACGAGCTCCAGTACTCGAAGCAGCCGGAGGTCGGCGGTCCGGTGGAAGAGCCGGCGCTGGAGGAGCGCACGTGAGCGTGCCGGCGGGCGAAGGGAGCGTGCGCGTGCGCGAGATGAAGGAGTCGGACGCCGAGGACGTGAACGTGCTGGTGGCGCAGCTCGGCTACCCGAACGACCTGGGCAAGACGCAGACGGCAATTCGCGCCGTACTCGGCTCGGAGATCGCGGGTGCGTTCGTGGCCGAGGATTCGTCGGGCCGCGTCATCGGCTGGGCGCACATTTTCATGGCGCCTTACATCGAGTCGGGGCCGAACGCCGAGCTGGGCGGGCTGGTGGTACACGAGGACGCCCGGGGATCGGGAGCCGGACGCGCGCTCCTGGACCGCGTGGAGGCCTGGGCGCGCGAGCGTGGGGCGCAGGAGGTGAATCTGCGATCGAACATCATCCGCGACGGGGCGCACGAGTTCTACAAGCACCTGGGCTTCGAGGTGCAGAAGACCCAGCACAAGTTCCGGAAGAAGTTGTAGCCCGCCGAACTGTAGCCGGCCACAGGGGGGGATCATGAGCTCCATCAGGAAGGGCGCCGCGGCGGAGCCGGGCAAACCGTCCAAGTCGGGCGATCCGCCGCCCGAATGGTCCATGCGCACGTACGTGGTGACGTTTCTCTTCCGCGGGCCGAACCGGGTGGAGGACAAGGCGGCCGCCGCCGAGCTGCAGCGCGGCCACCTCGCCAACATGGGTCGTCTGCACGAGGAGGGGAAGCTGATCCTGGCCGGCCCGTTCCTCGACGACACCGACCTGCGCGGCATCGCGGTCTTCGATTCCGACTCGGTCGAAGACGTGCGGGCGCTCTGGAACGCCGATCCGGCCGTGAAGGCGGGGACCCTACGCGTTGAGGTGCATCCCTGGTATTCGGCCAAGGGGATCGGAATCGCGCGCCCCGACGTGGAAGATCCGCCGGCGTAGTGCACCGGCGCGCGATTCCGGGATCCGCCCGGTGAGTACAGCCCCCTACGAGCGCGAGCTTGCCGTCGCGGTCGCCGTCGCGCGCGAGGCCGGCGCCCTCTTGAAAGAGAACTTCGGCCGCGAGCAGCAGGTCGACTACAAGGGGCGCATCAATCTAGTCACTGAGATGGACAGGCGATCCGAGCAGCTGATCGTCTCCCGGATCCAGGCCGAATTCCCCGGCGACGACATCCTGGCCGAAGAAGGTGGCGGAGAACGCCGCGGTGCCGAGCGCCTCTGGATCGTCGATCCCCTCGACGGAACGACCAACTACGCCCACGAATATCCCGTCTGGTCCGTCTCGATCGCGCTGCAGGTGGCGGGAGACTTGAAAGTGGGCGCCGTCTACAATCCGCTGTTGGACGACATGTACGCGGCCCGGCGCGGCGGGGGCACGACGCTCAACGGCCGTCCGCGTCGCGTGTCGGACGTGGATGACCTGAGCCGGGCGATGCTGGGAACGGGTTTCTCCTACGATCTAAGCGGGGACGACGAGCAGAACAACATCGGTCCCTTTTCGCGATTTTTGTTAAAGGCGCAGGCGGTGCGCCGCGCCGGCTCCGCCGCGTTGGCGATCGCCAAGGGCGGCGTCGGCCGCAGCGACGGCTTCTGGGAGCGCGGCCTCCAGCCCTGGGACATGGCCGCCGGGGTGATCATCGTGGAAGAGGGGGGCGGGAGGACGACCAATTACGACGGGGCGCTGCCTGTGATAGAGCAGCGGAAACTGGTCGCGACGAACGGACGGATACACGACGAGATGCTCCAAGTGCTCCGCGCCGTTCCCGCTAAAGCCTGACCCTGGTCCCGCTAGAACAACCGATAGCTCAGCCCCAGTCCCAGCGTCTCCTTGAACTGCCCGCTCTTCCGCACGTTCTTGTCGATCTCCGCCTGCAGCACGTCGAACGGCTGATCCGGATCGGTGTTCGCCGCGGCGTCGTACTTGTCGTAGACCCACTGGATCAGCAGATTCACCGATAGGACCTTCGTGATCTGCGCGCTGAACGTGTTCAGGAAGTTCACTTCCACCGTCTTCCAGTAGTCGGCCACCGGGCCGTGCGTCGTCCCGATCGCGGCGGCGGCGCTGTCGGCGCGCACGTCGAACTCCTTCAGGTTGTCGGCCTTGGAATAGAAGAGAGGCTTGTAGACGTCGAGCGACCCCTTGTAGAGCACGCGCTTGTTCAAGATGGGGCGCGTGACGTAGGTCTGCCAGTCGAGGCCGCCGTCGTTCGCCATAAAGCGCTCTTTGTCCTTGGTGATCGGGTCCGTGAACGACTTGGCGATGGTCTGGCGCAGGGCGAGCCCGACCCGTGTGATCGCTTCGCTGGTCTCGGTCTTCTCGAGCAGCCGCGCGACCCCGACCATCTCTTTGAGGATGATCGGATTGAACGGAATCTTCCCGATGGGGCTCGACTCATCGACGAACTGGGTCTCGCCGCGGAACGCGATGAACGGATCCACGGCTCCGCCCAGCGTGAAGCGGCCCACCGACTCCAGCGCGAGGAGGTCGGTTGATTTCTGCGGCCGGTCCCACGTCTTGCGTCGCGGATCGGCGGGATCGCTGGACTGCTGCGCTGTCTGGCCGAAGGCGGCCTGTAGCTTGTTGGTGAGATTGAAGCGGAGCGAGAACTGCCTCTCGGCGGACATGTCGGTGAAGGCGACCCAGGCGAGCGACCCCTTGTCGCCGCCCCTCCAGTTGTCGCTGAAGGAGCTCTGCGCCACGTTGACGCCGAGGACTCCCCCGAATTTCCATGGTCCCGGCTGGAGCGGCTTGGGCTCGTCGGCCCGCGCCACCCCGGCGACGGAGACCAGGGTCAGGATGAAAATACAAAGGAAACGCATGTTTGCCCCCCACATTGGGCGTTATATACCGTAATGAAACACACTCCGTAACGACTTGCGCTTACAGCGCTCTAGCCGCTTAGCATAAGAAAGGCCAAGACAACGGAGGGGGTGGGGCAGGCTAAAGCGCGGCGGTCCCCGTGAGTGCGTCGACCAGGCACTGGTCGCGGAGGGACTGCATCTGCGCCTCGGCGTCGGCGGAGGAAAGGTGCCGAGTCGCGCGGATCCAGGCGACCAGCGTGCGGACCTCTTGTTTCGTGCGGATGGGGATGGCCGCCGCCGAAGAAGCGCGCGCGGTTCCTTCCCACGCCACGGCGCACGCGTAGCGCGTCAGCCGGTCCGCATACCCCCCGTCAGAGGGGCGGACCGCGGCGGCGATCATCCGATACGTCTGGGCCAGCCATCCGTAGGCTTCGTGGGAATCCGGATTGAGCTGGATCGCTTCCCGGAACGAGCGCACCGCCTCCAGCAGCTCGGGGGTGCGTGCGGCGGGCTCGGGCTTGGCCATCGCCGATTCGTACTTGGTGCGTCCGGCCGCGAGCGCGCTCTCCGAAGTGCCGGGCTGGGACTGGATCGGCTTCTCGGCGACGGCAGTCTTGGTCTTGCTCATGGCGCCACGCTCCGGACTCGGGTCAACGCTTCTTCGAATTCCACGACGAATCGCCGCACGACTTCGGCTGCGGGAATCACGTCCCGGATCAACCCGCACGACTGCCCGGCCTCCAGCTCGCCCTCGGCCACGTCGCCCTCGAGGATTCCCTTCCTCGAATGCGAGCGGCCGTAAATCGCTTCCAACTCCTCGCGGGAGGCGCCGCCGGCCTCGGCCAGACGGACCCGCTCCACCCACGGGTTCTTGATCGCGCGAACTGGGGCGATGCGCTTTGCAAACAGCACGGTCGCGGCATCGTTCGCGGCCACAACCGCCTCTTTATACGAAGGATGTGAGGACGACTCAGGAGTACATGCAAAGCGTGTGCCCACAGAGATCCCCTCGGCTCCCAGGGCGATGGCTGCAACGAACCCTCGTCCGTCGGCGATTCCTCCGGCCGCGGCGACCGGCACGGAGAGCGCGTCCGCGAGCTGGGGGATCAGCGTGAGGGTGGTGATCTCGTCCACGCCGTTGTGGCCGCCCGCCTCGAATCCTTCGCCGACCACGATGTCGGCGCCGGCATCCTGGGCCTTCTTCCCGTGTTTCACGCTCGGGACCACGTGCACCCAGGTCGCGCCGGCTTCCTTGATCCGGGGCCCCAGAATCGCGGGATTCCCTGCGCTCGAAATGATGACGTCGATCCCTTCGTCCAGCGAGACTTCGAGCAGCTCCTTGGCGTCGCTACGCAGGAGGGGGATGTTCACGGCGATCCGCTTCTTGGTCAGCGCGCGCGCCTTCCGTATTTGCTCGCGGAGAAAGTCGGGCTTCATGGAGGCGGAGCCGATCGTGCCCAGGATGTCGGCTTCGGCGCAGGCGGCCGCGAGCTTGTAGCCCGAAGCCCAGATCATCCCCGCCTGCATGATGGGGTAGCGGATCTGGAGAGTCTCGGAGACGCGGGT
Organism: Candidatus Eiseniibacteriota bacterium; assembly: GCA_046716305.1. GTDB lineage: Bacteria > Eisenbacteria > RBG-16-71-46 > SZUA-252 > SZUA-252 > DASQJL01. Next base: position 14,063 of record JBKJXM010000283.1, on the reverse strand, counting down.
GCGGATCCGGTCGATCACGAGGGGCGATAAGCCTCGATGGCGCGCTGGCGGAGGAGCGCGTCGGCGAGCACGAGGCAGGTCATCGCCTCGGCCACCGGCACGACGCGCGGGCAGAGACAGGGATCGTGGCGCCCGTCGATCGCGAAGTCGCGCTCCTTGCCCTGGCGGTCCACGGTCTTCTGGGGAAGCGCGATCGAGGACGGGGGTTTCACGGCGATGCGCGTGACGATGGGCTGGCCGGTCGAGATCCCGCCGAGCACGCCGCCGGCGTGGTTGGTCTCGAATCCCTTGGGCGTCATGCGGTCGTTCATCTGGCTCCCGCGCAGGCGCGCCGCGCCGAACCCATCGCCCACTTCGAAGCCTTTGATCGCGGGGATCGACATGAGTCCAAACGCGAGCTGCGCGTGAAGCTTGTCGATCACCGGATCGCCCAGTCCCGGGGGGACGCCCGTCGCGAGCGTCTCGACGACGCCGCCCAGCGAATCGCCGGCCTCCCGCGCCGCCAGGATGGCGCGCTCCATCTCGGGAGCGACCGCGCGGTCGGGAGATCGCACGGGATTCTGCTCCACGAATTCGAGGTCCCGTTCGCGCGCGACGAGGTCGCCCACCTGCACGGTGTACGCCTGTACGCGCACCCCCTCGCGCTCGAGCATCCGGCGCGCCACCGCGCCCGCCGCCACGCGCCCCACGGTCTCGCGCCCGCTCGATCGCCCGCTGCCGCGATAGTCGCGCACGCCGTACTTCTGCCAGTACGTGAAGTCGGCATGGCCGGGGCGGTACAGGTCTTTGAGCTCGGAATAATCTTGGGGCCGCGCGTCCAGGCTCCGCACGAAAAGCGCGATCGTAGCGCCGGTGGTCACGCCCTCGAAGACCCCGGAGAGAATCTCCACGTGGTCGGGCTCCTTCCGCTGCGTGGTGACGGCGCTCTGGCCGGGCTTCCGCCGGTCCAGGTCCTTCTGGATCGAGGGCGCGTCGATCGGGATGCCGGGCGGCACGCCGTCCACGATCACGCCGACCGCGGGGCCGTGACTCTCGCCGAACGTGGTGATCGTGAGGAGCTTGCCGAACGTGCTCCCCATCAGGCGCGGCGCTTCTTCGGCCGCGCCGCCGCGCGCGTCTGCTTCGGCGCCGCGCTCCTGGCCGCCGAGGCACCGCCGCCGCTCAGCTTCGACTCGGCCTCGATCACGCGGGCCGCATCCTTGAAGCTGCGCTCCCGCCAGGCCTGCTGGCGCCGCGCCATCCGCTCGAGGTTCCACAGCCAGGTCGGGCGGATCTGCTTCCGCGCGCCGGGCACGATCGCCTTCACCTTGTTCCAGATGACGAGCGCCTCCCCGTGCGTGTCGAAGAAAAGATCCTCGTTGATCAGGCCGCGGTTCACGAAGGTGGCGGCCATTTCCCAGTAGGAAGTGGCCATGCGGATGTGGCGGTCCAGCTCGCTCCCGGTCATCCAGTGCGGGCGGAGAGCCTCCCAGTCGGTCTCGTTGAACTCCGAGAGGAGGAACGAGCGCGCGCGGCGCATCTCGGGATCGCGGCGGAGCTCGTAGAGCTTCAAGATGAGCTCGGCATCCTGCGGGGTGGCCTTGGGCACGGTAGCCTCCATGGAAGGTCGGGGTGGCCGGTCATTGTCGCCTCGGCCTGCGTCGTTGTCAAACCGGCCCGGGCCGCGTACCCTGCCGCCGATGAAACTCGTCGTGCATACCGACGGAGCCGCGCGGGGAAACCCCGGCCCGTCGGCCATCGGCATCGTCGTCCAGGACGAAACGGGGCGCGTCGTCTACGAGGCGAGCCGCTGCCTCGGGGTCAACACCAACAACGAGGCCGAGTACCTCGCCCTGATCGGGGCCATCGAGTACGTGAAGGATCTGCGCCCGAAGTAAGTGGAGTTCGTCCTGGACAGCGAGCTGGTGGTGCGGCAGGTCCAAGGGCGGTACCGCGTGAAGGAGCCGCGACTCCAGAAGCTCCACGCCCGGGCGACGATGCTCCTGAACGCGATCCCGAAGTACTCCTTCCGGCACGTCCCTCGCAAACAGAACGCGCGGGCCGACGAGCTGGCGAACGAGGCGCTGGACGCGCAGATCCAGCCGCCGGAGGGTGCGTGACGTGCTTCAGCTTAGCCGCGTCGCTGGAGATTATCCGAGGGCGATCGGCCCGGCATAGCCCTGAGACGGAGAAACCGGAGCGCTGCGCGCATACGCTCCTCCAGCGATGTGCCCTGAAGTGTCTCGGAGAGCTCGGCGGCGCGGCGAGCCTCGTCGGCTCGGCATCCAAGCCCGCGTAAGCCGGCGATCACCTCCTCGACCTGCTTCTTGGCTCGAGCGGGTCGTGCTTTGAGCCGGGTCTGACCCGCCTCCTGTCGCTTTCGACTCATGAAGGCCCGTCCGAAGGCGCGCTCTGCCTCGTATTGATTGTGCGCACGGCATCGGAGCCGCAGCCCCTCGACGCTCGCCCCTCCCCCCAGCGCCACCGGCTCGACATGGTCGAACTCCAGGAATTTGCGCGCTGAGCAGCGCTTGCCGCTCGGCGCTGCGAAGGTGCACTGACCCCGATCTCGCTCCCAGACAGCGCGCCGGACCCGCGCCGGCACGTAGCGCCTCCTGACGCTCGGGAGGGGGCGCCTTTGCGGCGAAGTCTTGGCGCCGAGCTTCTGCTTTTCGAGTGCGGCGATCAGGGTGTCGAGAGCCCGGTCGAGGACCTGGGCCACATTCCCCGTGGGAATGGCGTGACTGAGAAGGGCCTGGGCATACCGCAACTTTTCATGCGTGCTCTTGGAAACGGTGAGCTGGACCAGAAAGCGCTCAGGTGAGGTCGCCTCCTCGAGTGAGGCATCTCCAACATGCGCTGGCGCATGTTCCTCGAAAAGCGGCGACCCAACATGCGCTGGCGCATGTTGTGAATGCTCGGATGGCGCTGCCGCGATGGCTCGCACGATCGCCGGTGCTTCGCGAGGCGGGAACCGTCGAGCGAGAAGCTCCTGGATCTCGGCCTTCCTCCGATGGCTCGCCGCCTCCATGAGCTCATGGACGTTTTCCGGGGTGAGAAACGGCGCGAGCAGGCAGATGGCCGTCAAATGGAGCCGTCCCTCGGACAGAGCGCCGAAGAGGGCAGGGAATTGTCTCGCCGAGCGAGCCGCCTGGATCCGCTTCGAGGCCGCGTCCTCGGAGAGTCCGAGCTCGTCCACACAGTAAGCGAACATCGAGGGGTGGCCCGCAGGGACGTAGAGCCTGCGGGAATCCACTTCCGCGATATGGGCGAGAAGGATCGCTGCCTGCGTGCGGTCTCGCGCCACGAGCTCCGCCAGATCGAGAAGGAGGACTTGGTCACTGAGATGAGCCAACGAGTAGTCGCGCATGGAAAGACCTATCGCGGGGCGGGTTGTTTCCGAGTGCCTGGTCCTCGAGCCAAGCGGTAGGGGGTACTCGCACCTTACCACGGGCGCTTCCTGACCTGCGCTGGGTCTGCTGGGCTGACTGGGGCAGAGGTTGCTCCCTCGGCCCTCCCATTCGCCCCCGATCGTGCTCGCTGGCTCACGGGACGGGCCCTCACGAAACTCTTCGCAAGCGGTCGCGGCATCCAGCCATCCTGCGTGCTCCAGGTCGTCAACAAAATTCTTCAGTTTCGATCGACCTAGCGTAGATATCTCGGATCGCCGCGGGGCGGACGACGCCGCCTACCATGGGGCTCGGCCGCACGACGCTCACGAAGAGCCGCGTCACCCTGTGACCCTTGTGCATCTCAAGTGAACCAGGAAGTGCTAGACTGCAGTCGTAACAGGCAGGCAATGCGTCAGGCAGGCGTCTGCCGGAGTACTCCAGGCGGCCGCGGCTCGCGCTTCGGTGCGGGCTGAGGAAAGTCCGAGCTCCACAGGGCAGGGTGCTGGGTAACTCCCAGCGGGAGCAATCCCAGGGAAAGTGCAACAGAAAGCAAACCGCCTCGGGCCTTCGGGTCCGCGGTAAGGGTGAAACGGTGCGGTAAGAGCGCACCAGCGGAGGAGGTGACTCCTCCGGCTAGGTAAACCCCACCCGGAGAAAGACCAAATAGGGGACGATGAGGTGGCCCGCCTCGCTGAGTCCCGGGTAGGTCGCTAGAGGCGCGCGGTAACGCGCGTCCCAGAGAAATGGTCGCCACGGAGCAATCCGACAGAACTCGGCTTACGGGGTACTCCGGCAACGCCTCCTGACGCCTGAACTAATGCACGCAAAACCCGCAGATTCACCCCCCGCGGCCGTCCCCACGCTGCAGATCGGTCCCTATCGTGTTCGCTTCGTCTCGGGCGGAAGGTTCCGCCTGGACGGCGGCGCCATGTTCGGCGTGGTCCCCAAGGTGCTCTGGAACCGGGTCGCGCCCGCGGACGAGAAGAACCGGATCCAGATGGGGATGAACTGTCTTCTCATCGAGGGGGACGGAAAGCGCGTGCTGGTGGACGCGGGCTCGGGGACGAAGGTGGACGCGAAATTCCGCGACATCTACGCCATCGAGCGCCCCGAGGGACTGTTCGACGAGCTGAAGGCCGCGGGCGTCGCGCCCGAGGCGGTGGACACGGTGGCGCTCACGCATCTCCACTTCGACCACTGCGGCGGTGGGACCACGCTCGGCGCCGACGGCGCCGCAAAACCCACGTTTCCGAACGCGCACTACCTGGTGCGCCGCCAGGAGTGGAACGACGCGCACCACGCGAACGAGCGGAACCGCGCCTCCTACCTTTCCGAGAACTACGACCCGCTCGCCGAGTCGGGGCAGCTCATCCTCCACGAGGCGGACATGGAGATCCTGCCCGGCGTGTGGATGAAGAACCTCCCCGGGCACACGCTGGGGCACCAGGGGGTGTTCTTCGACGTGCCCGGACAGCGCGCCTTGTACACGGTGGACCTGATCCCGACGGTGGCCCACCTGCCGCTCGCGTTCATCATGGGTTATGACCTCTACCCGCTGACCACGCTCGAGACCAAGCGTGCCATCCTGCGCGACGCGACGCGCGAGCAGTGGCTCCTCCTTTTCGAGCACGATCCGAACTGCCTGGCCATCCGCGTCTCGGGCGAGGCGCACCGCGTCACGCACGAAAAGGTGGCTTGACAGAGGCGCCGCCAAGTCCCTATCCTGCCGCGTTTAGCACCTTTTTTCACAAGCCGTTCGCGGTTTCGTGGAAAGCGTCCCGACGGAGCGTGACTTGAACCAGGGCGACCCCAACAGCCCGGTCGCTTTCATCCCAGTTCTCATGATGGTGATCGTGGCGATCGGCTTCGCCGCGGGCACCCTGCTGGCCTCCTACTTCCTGGGCCGGCGCGTGTACGACCCCGCCAAGATGCTCCCCTACGAGTGCGGCATCACGCCCGTGGGAAGCGCCCGCGACCGCTTCCACACCCGCTTCTACCTGGTCGCGATGCTCTTCATCGTGTTCGACATCGAAATCGTCTTCCTCTATCCCTGGGCCGTCGTGTTCAAGCAGCTCGGGATGTTCGGGCTGATCGAGATGGGGGTGTTCCTCCTGATCCTCCTCTTCGGATTTGTCTACGTCTGGGGGAAGGGAGCCCTGGAGTGGGATTGAGGCCCGAGCCGGAGCTCCTCGACGCGCTCGACACCGACCAGACGATGGTGGTGGAGAAGTATCGCTCCCGTTTCGGCGAGGGCGTGCTGGAGACGCAGTCGTTCCGGAAGCAGCTCTCCATCTGGCTCCGGCCTGGCGATACGCTCGAGGCCCTCCGCTTCGCGAAGAACGATCCCCATCTTCTCTGCGAGCTCTTGACCGATCTCACCGCGGCGGATTACATGGAGCATCGCGCTCCGAACGAGCCGCGCTTCGAAGTGATCTACAACCTCTACTCGCTCACGTTCAACCGGCGCTTCTTCCTGAAAGTGGGCGTCAACGACGGCGAGTCGCTCCCGTCCGCAACGGCCGTCTGGCGGACGGCGAATTTCCTGGAGCGCGAAGTCTTCGACCTCTTTGGAATCCGCTTCACCGGCCATCCGAATCTCGATCGCATCCTGACGCCCGACGGCTGGCTGGGACATCCGCTCCGGAAAGACTTCCCGACCCAGTCCGACCAGTTCCCCAACGTGGAAGCCTGACGCGGTGCTCTCGCCCGACGCGCGGCGCGCCATCCAGGCGCTCCAGTCGACGTACGAGACCAACCAATCCGCCCTGATCCCGGCGCTCCACGTGGCGCAGGCGGACCAGGGGTGGCTGAGCCAGGAGACGCAGAAGGAAGTCGGGGAGATCCTCGGCCTCAGTCTGCACACGGTCGCCGGCGTGGTCTCCTTCTACACGATGTTCTACCAGAAGCCGGTGGGGAAGCACGTCATCCAGGTCTGCCGCAATCTCTCCTGCACGATGCTCGGCGGGCAGAAGCTGCGGAAGCGGCTGGAGGAGCGGCTCGGGATCTTGGAGGGGGAGACGACGCCGGACGGCCGCTTCACGCTCCTGGAAGTGGAGTGCCTGGGGTCGTGCGGGACCGCGCCGGTGCTCATGGTGAACGAGCGCTATCACGAGAACATCAAGGCCGAGGACGTGGACCGGCTTCTCTCGGAGCTGAAATAGCCGGTGGACGTCGCCTTCATCATCGAGGCGCTGGTCAAGATCCACATCGTGCTGGGCTTCGTCCTTCTGGGCGTGCCGCTCATCGTCTGGATGGAGCGGAAGGTCCTGGGGCACATGCAGGATCGGATCGGCCCCCAGCGCGTCGGCCCCTTCGGACTTCTCCAGACCATCGCGGACGGCATCAAGCTCTTCTTCAAGGAGGACCTGGTGCCGGCGAAGGCGGACAAGGTGGTCTTCGCCATCGCCCCGGCCATTTCCGTGGTCACGGCGCTCGCCGCCGCGACCGTGATCCCCTTCGGAGACATGGTCCACCTGTTCGGCCGCGATATCCCGCTCCGCATCGCCGACGTGAACATCGCGATCCTCTTTCTGCTGGGCGCGACCTCGATGGGCGTCTACGGCGTGGTGCTAGGCGGCTGGGCGTCCAACTCCAAGTATCCGCTCCTGGGCGGCCTTCGCGCGTCGGCCCAGATGATCTCCTACGAGCTGGCGATGGGCGTGGCGCTGGTCCCGGTCATCCTCATGACCGGCTCCCTGAGCCTGACGCAGATCGGCCGGGCGCAGGAGCACATGTGGTTCGTCGTGCCGCAGATCGTCGCGTTCACCATCTACGTGATCTGCGCGGTCGCCGAGACCAACCGGGCCCCGTTCGACCTGGCCGAAGCCGAGACGGAGCTGGTCGCCGGCTTCCACACCGAGTTCTCGTCGATGCGGTTCGCGCTCTACTACCTCTCGGAATACGCGAACATGATGGTGGTCTCCGCGGTGGCGATCACCTGCTTCCTGGGGGCGTGGTACGGGCCGTTCCTGCCCGGGCCGGTCTGGTTCCTGATCAAGCTCTCGCTCTTCCTCTTTTTCTACGTCTGGCTCCGGGCCACGTTCCCCCGGCTCCGATATGACCAGCTCATGGCGTTCGGGTGGAAGGTGCTCCTCCCGGTGGCACTCCTGAACCTGGCGGTCACGGCCGTCGTGCTGGTCTTGAAGGGATAGGGGCATGCTCGAGGCGCTTCTTTTCGCCATGCTCGCGGGAGTATCGGTCGGCTGTGCGCTGGGGGTGGTGTTCCACCGGAACCCGGTTCACTGCGCGCTCCTCCTGGTGGGCGTCCTGCTCTCCTTATCCGGCATTTTCATCATGCTCCATGCGCAGTTCGTCGCCGCGCTCCAGGTGATCATCTACGCCGGCGCGATCATGGTGCTCTTCCTGTTCGTCGTGATGCTCCTGAACGTGAAGGGGGAGACGCCGCTCCTCACGCCGGGCGCGGCGAAGGGCTTCGGCTTCTTCTTCGCGCTCATCATCTGCGTGGAGCTCCTCTGGACCGTGCTCGCGCCCGGGGGACAGGAGGGCGCGGCTTCCGAGGCGATGCCCTTGCCGCGTGACTTCGGCTCGCCGGCCGCGCTCGGGAGGCTCCTCTACACGACGTGGCTCTTCCCGTTCGAGATCACGTCAATCCTACTGTTGGTCGCCGTGGTCGGCGCCGTGGTCCTCGCCAAGAGGAAGTTCTTCTGATGGGCGGCCTCCAGACGGTCCCGCTCCTCTGGTACCAGATCCTCGCCGCCGTCCTGTTCACGATCGGCGTCGTCGGCGTGCTGGTGCGGCGGAGCGCCCTGATCATCTTCATGTCGATCGAGCTGATGCTGAACGCCGTGAACCTGTCGCTGGTCGCGTTCTCGCGGCAGAACGGCAACATGGACGGGCACGTCATCGTGTTCTTCGTGATGGCCGTCGCGGCCGCGGAGGTCTCGGTGGGCCTGGCGATCCTGGTCTCCATCTTCCGCAGCCGTGAGACCGCGAACGTGGACGACGTCCACCTCCTGAAAGGATAGCGTGAACGCCCTTCCGCTCCTCTGGGCCGTCCCGGCGCTCCCGCTCGCGGGCGCGGTCGTGAACGGAATCCTGGCGGGGAAGCTCCCGCGCCGCGTCGTGAGCGCCATCGGCACCGGCACGGTGGGCCTCGCGTTCCTGATCGCGGCCGCCTGCTTCCTCGAGCTGCTCCAGCTCCCGGCGGGAGAGCGGGTGTTCGTGCAGCAGCTCTTCTCCTGGATCGACTCCGGCGATCTCCACGTCCCGGTGCGCTTCGCGATGGACCCGCTCTCGGCGGTCATGATGCTGGTGGTCACGGGGGTAGGCTTCCTGATCCACGTCTACTCCACCGGCTACATGGGGCACGAGAAGGCCTACGGGCGCTACTTCTCGTACTTGAACCTCTTCACCTTCTCGATGCTCGTGCTGGTGATGGCCGACAACTTCCTGGTGATGTTCTTCGGCTGGGAAGGAGTCGGGCTCTGCTCGTACCTCCTGATCGGTTTCTGGTACGAGCGCCCGTCCGCCGCGGCGGCGGGGAAGAAGGCGTTCGTCGTGAACCGGATCGGCGACTGGGGCTTCCTGATCGGGATGCTCCTGGTGTTCGTCGCGTTCGGGACGCTCGACTTCGGCCGGGTCTTCGCCGAGGCGCCGGAGCGGCTCGCGTTCGGAAGCGCCATGGCGACCGCGATCGCGCTCTTCCTGTTCATCGGAGCGACGGGGAAGAGCGCGCAGATCCCGCTCTACGTGTGGCTCCCGGACGCCATGGAGGGACCGACGCCCGTCTCGGCCCTGATCCACGCGGCCACCATGGTCACGGCGGGCGTCTACATGATCGCCCGCTGCCACATCCTCTATGCGCTCGCGCCCACGGCGCTGATCGTGGTCGCGGTGGTCGGCGCGGTGACCGCGCTCTTCGCGGCGACCATCGCGCTGGTCCAGAAGGACATCAAGCGCGTCCTCGCGTATTCCACCGTGAGCCAGCTCGGCTACATGTTCCTGGCCATGGGGGTGGGCGCCTACGTCTCCGGCATCTTCCACCTGATGACCCACGCGTTCTTCAAGGCGCTTCTCTTCCTCGGCGCCGGGAGCGTGATCCACGCGCTCTCCGGGGAGCAAAATCTGGAGAGGATGGGCGGGCTGAAGCCCCTTCTGCCGCGCACGCATCTCGCCATGCTCGTCGGCACGCTCGCCATCGCCGGGATCTTTCCGTTGTCCGGCTTCTTCAGCAAGGACGAGATCCTCTGGCACGCCTGGCGAGACGGCGGCCCCGGACTCTGGGCCGTGGGCGTGATCGGCGCCTTTCTCACGGCGTTCTACATGTTCCGGCTCTACTTCCTGACCTTTCACGGCCCGATGCGCGCTTCCGACGAGGCGAAGCACCATCTCCACGAGTCGCCCTCCAGCATGACGATCCCGCTGATGGTCCTTGCCGTGCTGAGCGTGGTCGGCGGATTCGTGCAGATCCCGCTCATCGCGGGGGCGCAGCATCTGGAGGCCTTCCTCGGCCCGGTCTTCGCCGATCTGGCGCGCGTGACGGGCGAGGTGGTGCACGTAGGCGGCTCCCACGCCGCGGCGGCCCCGCATGCCGAGCACCAGCCGCTGTTGGAAGGGGCGCTCATGGCGATCTCGCTGCTGGTGGCGCTGGCGGGCCTCTATCTCGCGCGCAAGTTCTACGTGACCGACCCCGCGCTGCCGCGCCGCATGGCCGAGTCGGCCCGCGGCTTCTACCGTCTTCTCTGGGAGAAGTACCGCGTGGACGAGTTCTACGACCGGAATATCGTCCAGCCCATCGTCCGGGGATCCGAGCGGCTGTGGCGCGACTTCGACGCCGGCGTGATCGACGCGGCCGTCAACGGCATCGGACGGCAGATCGAGCGGGGAGCGGCGCTCCTCCGCACCGCGCAGACCGGCTACGTGCAGGTCTACGCGCTGGTCCTGACGCTGGGGCTGGTGGTGGTCCTGGGCTACCTGGCTCTCCGATGAGGACCGCGTGACCGTCGCCGGCATTCCGATCCTGAGCCTGCTCATCTTCCTGCCGCTCGCGGGAGCCGCGGTGGTCTTGCTGATGCCATCGGCTCGCGTCAGCGCGATCCGGTGGGTGGCGTTCGGGATCTCCGTGCTCACGTTCCTCGCCTCGATCCCGCTCTGGACCGCGTTCGACATGGCGCGCCGGGGGATGCAGTTCGAGGAGCGGCTGCCGTGGGTCACGGGGCTGGGGATCACGTATCACCTGGGCGTGGACGGGATCAGCGCGCTGCTCATCTTGATGACCACGTTCCTGAGCGCGATCGCGATCCTCTCCTCGTTCAGCTCCATCACGACCCGCGTGAAGAGCTACATGGCGACGCTCCTCGTCCTCGAAACCGGGATGATCGGCGTCTTCGCGGCGCTCGACATGGTGCTCTTCTACATCTTCTGGGAAGCGGTCCTCATCCCCATGTACCTGATCATCGGCGTCTGGGGCGGGCCACGGCGCATCTACGCGGCGGTCAAGTTCATCCTCTACACGGTGGCGGGGAGCCTCCTCATGCTCATCGCCATCCTGTACCTCTACTTCAGCTACCACGCCGCGTTCGGCCAGTACACGTTCGACCTGATCCGGCTCTACGACACGCCGCTCGTCGGCTCGGCGCAGCTCTGGCTCTTCGCCGCCTTCGCCCTGGCCTTCGCGATCAAGGTGCCGATGTTCCCGTTCCACACCTGGCTCCCCGACGCGCACGTCGAGGCGCCCACGGCGGGGTCGGTGATCCTCGCGGGCGTGCTCCTCAAGATGGGGACCTACGGCTTCGTCCGCTTCGCGATGCCGCTCTTCCCGGAGGCCACCCACGTTTTCGCGCCGTGGATCATCGCGCTGGCGGTGATCGGGATCATCTACGGCGCGCTGGTGGCGATGGTGCAGCGCGACATCAAGAAGCTCGTGGCGTATTCGTCGGTCAGCCATCTCGGCTTCGTCATGCTGGGGCTCTTCGCGCTCAACACCCACGGGATCCAGGGAAGCGTGCTCCAGATGGTGAGCCACGGACTCTCCACCGGGGCGCTGTTCCTTGCGGTGGGGATCATCTACGAGCGCCGCCACACTCGCGAGATATCGGAGTTCGGCGGGCTCTCGTCCGTCATCCCCTGGTTCGCGGCTCTGTTCTTGATCATCTGCTTGTCGAGCCTGGGGCTGCCCGGTCTGAACGGCTTCGTCGGGGAGTTCCTGATTCTCCTCGGGGCGTTCCGGATGGACACGCTGTCGTCCGCCATGGCGAGCCGCGTCGTGACCGGCATCGCCGCCACCGGCGTGATCCTGGCCGCGGTCTACCTCCTCTGGATGTACGAGCGGGTCATGTTCGGACCGGTCACGAACGAGAAGAACCGTGGGCTGCGCGATCTGACGCCGCGGGAATTCTGGACGCTCGCGCCGGTGATCCTCTTGATCCTCTGGATCGGGGTCTACCCGAATCCCTTCCTCCGCCGGCTGGACACGTCGTCCGCGGAGCTGGTGGAGCGGGTGAACGCGCGCATGATCGCCACGGATACGTTCCACACGCCGGGGGCTCCGCCGCGCGCGGCGGCCCCGTCTCCGGCGCCGGCTGAGGCGCGCCCATGAAATTCCCGATCGACGTTCCGCTCGGGATGATCGAGCCGCTCCTCATCGTGACGGGAGTGGCGATCGCGCTGCTCATGCTCGACCTGGTGCTCCCGCACCATCGGAAATTCATCTCCGCCTGGGTGGCGCTGGGCGGGATCGTCTGGGCGCTGTGGCGGACGCTGGCCCAATGGGGGCTGATGGAGCGAGGCTACGCCGGGATGGTGGCGCTCGACTCCTACTCCACCTTCTTCAACGTGCTCTTCCTGTCGAGCACCGGCCTCGTCGTGCTCCTCTCGCACCCGTTCTTGAAGAAGGACGACGTGGAGCACCCCGAGTACTACTCACTCCTCCTCTTCGCGACGGCCGGGATGATGATCCTGGCGTCGGGCCTGGACCTGGTCACGCTCTTCCTGGGGATCGAGGTGCTCTCGATCCCTCTCTACATTCTCGCGGGCTACCGCCGCGACTCCGACGCCTCGAACGAGGCGGCGATGAAGTACTTCCTCCTGGGCGCGTTCGCCTCGGCGATCCTCCTGTACGGGATCGCCCTGGTCTACGGCGCGGTCGGGACGACCAACCTGGTCCGTATCGCCGACGTGCTCACGAACACCTCGGGCCCGCTCCCCGAGGGGCTCCTCTACGCGGGGATCGCTCTGATCCTGGTCGGGCTTGCGTTCAAGGTGGCGGCGGTGCCGTTCCACATGTGGACGCCCGACGTGTACGAGGGGGCGCCCACGCCGATCACGGCGTTCCTCTCCGCCGGTCCGAAGGCGGCCGCGTTCGCGGCGATCATCCGGACGTTCTTCGTGGGCTTCGGCCCCGTGCACGTCGAGTGGGACGCGGTGCTCTCGGTGATCGCGGTCCTCACGATGACGGTGGGGAACGTGGCGGCGATCGCGCAGACCAACGTGAAGCGGATGCTCGCCTACTCGAGCATCGCGCACACCGGCTACGTGCTGATCGGGGTCGTTTCGGGCGGCGTGGTCGGCGGGACCGGCGCCGTCTTCTACCTGGTCGCCTACGTCGCGATGAACCTGGGGGCCTTCGCGATCATCGTCCTGCTGGAGTACGCCGGCAAGCGGGGCGACGAGCTCAAGGACTACGCCGGGCTTGGGTTCCGCTACCCGATCCTCGGGGCGCTGTTGTCGCTCTTCATGATCTCGCTCTCGGGGATCCCGCCCACGGTGGGGTTCGTGGGGAAGCTCTACCTGTTCGGCGGCGCGGTGCAGTCGGGGCACATCCTGCTGGCCGTCCTGGGCGTATTGAACAGCGCCATCTCCATCTTCTACTACCTGCGCCTCCTCGTGCTCATGTACATGCGCGAGGCCCAGGAAGAGCTGCCGCCGATCCGCGTCCCGATTGCCTTTGCGCTGGTCCTGGTCATCACAGCGGCCGGAACGTTGCTGGCGGGAATCTTCCCGGGCCCCTGGTTCGAGGCGGCTCGGGAGGGGGTGCGTTCGCTGTTTTCGTAGAAGCCCTTACCGCCCCACTTTGACCGGATACGCCTCCAGCGCGCCAGATAGAATGTCCATCGACTTCCGCAGCGCGCCCTCTTCCAGGACGTAGGCGAAGCGGATCTCGTTCTTGCCGCGGCCGGGCGTGGCGTAGAAGCCGTCGCCGGGCGCCACCATCACGGTGGCGTTGTCCTTGCGGTATTCCTTCAACATCCAGATGACGAATTCCTCCGCGTCGGGGACGGGAAGCTCGGCCATCAGGTAGAACGCGCCTTCGGGCTTTCGCGCGAACGCGCCGGGGATTTTCGCCAACCCTTCCAGCACCAGGTCACGGCGCTTCCGGAACTCGGTGACGACCCCATCCGTGTAGGACTGGGGCACCTGGTCGATCACGGCCGCCGCGTACTGGCCCAGCGTGGGTGGCGAGAGCCGCGCCTGCGCGAACTTCAAGCAGGCGTCGCGCACGCCGGCGTTCTTCGACACCAGCGCTCCCACCCGCGCGCCGCACATGTTGAGCCGCTTCGAAATCGAATCCACTAGCACCACGCGATCCAGCGCCTTCGCCCGCGTCATGGGGCTCTCATGCTTCGCGCCGTCGTACACGAACTCGCAGTACGCCTCGTCGGTGATGATCCAGAGATCGTGGCGCATCGCGAGATCCACGATCGCGTCCACCTCCGCCGCGGTGTAGGCGGTGCC
>JBKJXM010000282.1:0-3014 GCA_046716305.1 Candidatus Eiseniibacteriota bacterium | reverse complement strand
TCAAGTCCGCCTATCGCACTCTCGCTGCGCGCTGGCACCCGGACGTCGGTGGGGACGTGCTCGCCATGACACGCCTGAACCAGGCCAACGCTACCCTCCGTCGCCACCTCGGTAATTGACTCGCGTGTTCCCTACCCAATCACCTTCCTGATCAACCGCTCCGTCGTCCCGTTCCGCGCTCGCTTCGATCCCTCCAGCCGCCGCAAGCACGCCTCCGTCTCCATCTGCAACAAGTAGTTCCGCTCGCGGTCCACCTGTGTCACCCGCAGCTCTTGATCCGCTGCCGACAATCGCGCCACCAGATCCTCCTCCGCGCCGTACACCCCCGTCCCCTCCAGCAGCCGCAGCACCGTGAACGGGTCCGCGTAACGGTTGCTCTGCGCCTCGTAGCTGAGCCTTCCGCCCCAACACGCCGCCGTCATCCCGTGCTCCCGGCCCCTTGTACCGCAGCTCAAAGTGCACGTGCGCCCACGTCTGCCCACCACTCATCCCGCACGTCCCCACCGGATCTCCCGCCGCCAGCCGCGCCCCCGGCACAAACTCCTCGTCGAACGAGTCAATGCGCGCGTACAGGCTCCACCGCCGCACTCATCCCTGCGCGTCGCCCGGCGACCCCGCGTCGCTCCCGCCGAACAGAAACTCCTCCTTGCCAGTAGGATATTAGAGCCTATGTTCAACTACAACAGAGGCGCCCGTGCGGGCCCCGCGCAACCCGTCACTCATACCGCATCATCCTCGGCACCGTCGGCGCTGGCGCCGGCAAACTACCTCGCCACCGCCGCCGTCCACATCGCCTACCGCCCCACGTACCTCTCCAGAAAGCGCCCCACCGTCACTTGCGTGATCTGACCGCTCCAGCCATCGAAGACAAAGTCGAACCCGTGCTGCGCGTACGGCAGAAGCACCGTCTCGTGCGGCACCCCGGCCGCCCGAAGTCGAGCCGCAAGCCGTTCAATGTGCTGTATTCCGGCAAACTGGTATCGCCCGCCGTGCAAGAGCAGGGTCGGCGGTACCTCGCGCCGCACGTGGGTCAGCGGCGACGCACGCTCATACACCCCCGCCGCGTCGCGCGGCGTCCCACCCAGGAACCGCTCCAGCGTCCGTCGGCCATCGATCACCCGCTGGTTGGCCGAGTTCTCGTACCCCCAGATGAGGTCGGTCGGGCCGTAAAGCGAGACCACCGCCTGCACCGTCGCGTCACGCGCCCCACAGCTCGGCAGGACACCCCCTGCGCTCCCCCCATTGTAGGCCGCGAGCAGCGCCAGATGGCCGCCCGCCGACCTGCCAAGCAGCGCCAGTCGGTTCGGGTCCACTCCCCACCGCGCCGCCTCCGCCTTGATCGTGCCCGCGGCGCAGAGCACGTCTCCGGTGGCCCCTTCCCAGTTGGGCTGAGGCGCGAGGCGGTAGTCCACGTCAAACACGACGTACCCTCGCCTCACCAGCCACCGGTTCCACCGCGGCAGCTCGCTCCGCTTTCCTCCCACCCACGCCCCACCATGCACCACAATCACTCCCGCCTTCGCGTCTGCGCCCCTCGCCCCACCCGAACCGGCCGAGGTTCGGTACACGTCCATCTCGAGCGCCTGACCCCCCAGAGATGCGAACGTGACACTGCTCACCTCCACGCCCTCGTCCCGCGGCGCGATCGCCCCGAGCGCGCTGACGGGCGATAACGCCACGCCGTGAGCGGCCGCCACCCGCCATGCCTGAACAGGTGGAACGACTGCGAGACCGCCCGCGGCCAGAGCAGACAGCACAGCCGCCCACCCCACCCAGGTCGCGCCGCTGCGCTCGGCCTCCCACGCGCCCGCCGCACCCAGCCCGGCTGCGCCCAGGGCCGCGACGAGCCCCCACGCGCTCAGCTCCCCCGCCGCCACCGCGAGGAACGCCAGCGCCCGGTGAGGCGCCGGTGCCACGATCCACACCGCGCACAGCAGCGTCACCGCGCTCAGCGCCAGTCCGGCTGCCCCCAGCGCCCCCGCCGCCGTGGCCACCGCAGCGTTACCCACGCACCACGCGCGTGAGTCGCGCCAGCCTGTCCCACGCCGCGTGAGGCAGCCGTCGCAGAATCTTCGTCGGCACCGCCAGCCGCCGAGGAAAGCTGATCTCGTCCCGCCCGCGCGCCAGCCCCTCCGCCACCACCCGCGCTGCCGCCTCCACGCCCATCAGCCCCGGCATCCAGAAGTCGTTCTCCCCCACCATCGGGGTCTTCACGAACCCCGGCTGGATCAGCGTCACCCCAACACCTCGCGGCCGCAAGTCGAAGCGCAGCGTCCGCATGAGATACGTCAGCGCCGCCTTCGAGCTGCCGTACGCTGCCGAACGCGGCAGTGGCAGCTCCCCCGCCAGGCTCGATACGGCCGCCACCCGGCCCGATCCTCGCTCCAGCATCCCTGGCAGCGCCGCCTCCAGGCCGTACACGACCCCCAGGTAGTTCACCGAGATCGCCGCCGTGAAGTCCGCGGCGTCCATGGCCGTCCCGTCCACCGGCGCGTACACCCCCGCGTTGAAGATCGCCAGATCGATACCCTCCCACTCACCCTCGATCCTCTCTACTGACCGACGCACCGCCCCTCGGGCCGCGACGTCCGCCGGTGCCACAAGTATCTCCCCACCGTGACCACGCCACCGCTCCGCCACGCGCTCGAGCGCCTCCTCCCGCCGCGCCGTCACCGCAACGCGCGCCCCGGCGCGCACCAGCTCCCCCACGAGCGCCTCGCCGATCCCGGAGCTGGCGCCCGTCAGCCACACCCGTTTCCCGGCGAGAGCCGGCCGCATGTCGGTCATCGCGATATTTGGAGAAACGTGCGCAGGATCACCACCGCCAGCGCTGCGACCGTTGCACTCAAGACAGTACCCCACGCCAGGTCGATCAAGGTCAGGGAGACCGGCCACCCTCTGAGAGTTGATAGGTTGATCAGGTCGTACGTCCCGTACGCCACCAGCCCCAGCAGCCCCCCGAGCAGCAGCGCTCGCAGCGCAGCGCCACCCGTCTCCCCCAGGCCCGGCCATAC
>JBKJXM010000281.1:0-2844 GCA_046716305.1 Candidatus Eiseniibacteriota bacterium | reverse complement strand
CTCTAGATCGAGTCCCGCGTTCCCGGCGATGCGCTGGAATTCGGAGCGAGCCATCAGGTCCCGAATCTCCTGCCGGTCAGCGGCCTCCGAGTGGAGTTGCGTGTCCATCTGAGCCTGGATCTCGGTATCGGTGACGATATGGTTGGCGGGCTCGGCAGCGAAGCCGGTGCCCAACGTGAGGCAGAAAAGCAGAAGGACTGCGGAGAGGGTGAACGACAGCATTCGAATCGACTTCATAAAACCTCCCGGGTGCGGCGGCCACAAGGGCTCAAACCGCGCCTCGCATAAGAGACACACACCGGAGGCGCGGACCCGCGTGCCCCCCCAACCGGAGTGTTGAATGATCAACCCAAAGGGTGCATCCCTTTGTGCGGGCTCCGGCGAAATCACGTATTCCTACGCCCTGCGAATCGGCGCATCCAGCGCCATCAAGAGCTTCGCGTCCTGATTGTAGATATCCATGGCGTAGCGGGTCTCCCCTGACGCTCCCACGCTCACCGTCCAGTACACGATCAGCACGGGGAACGGGTCCTTGAGAGCGATGTTCTCCGTATCGCCGCTCGCGACCGTTTCCTGGATCCGCTCCTCGTCCCAACCCTGCGGCTTCAGCAAGGTCCTTGCCAAGTCGAGCGCATTCTCCAGCCGGATGCAGCCGTGGCTGAACGTCCGCACGTTGTTGGCGAAGAGGTGTTTGTTGGGCGTGTCGTGGAGATAGATCGCATACTTGTTCGGGAACAAGAACTTCACGCGGCCGAGCGCGTTCTTGGGGCCCGGCGGCTGCTTCAGCGACAAGCGGTCCAGGTCGCCCTCATCGACCGAGCCAGGATCAACCTCGTTCCCGCTCCCATCGTAGAAGCGGAGCCCCTTTCGCCGAATCGACGCCAGCCCGTCCGGCAGAAGCTCGTTCACGATGATCGACTGCGGCACCGTCCAATCCGGGTTCAGGACGACCGTGCGCATCAGTGCGCGGAATGTGGGCGTTTCCTTCCCTTCCTCACCGACCTGCGTGCGCGCCTCCCAGACGTTCTTCCCGCCATGGATGAGATACGCCTTGAACGCGGGAATGTTGACGAGCATGAACTTGTCCGGAAGGTCGCTCAGGACCCATCGCGCCCTCTCGAGATTCACGCGCACCTGCCCCGCGCGCGCCGCGGCGGGCACGTTCATCGCGGCCACCGTGAGCTTGTCGATGATGCCGTTGTCGCCGAGGCGATGGCGAGCCTTGAACAGCTTGACCGCGTCCACCAGGGCCGGCTCGTAGAAGTCCGGATCGCTCCCCGGCTTTCCCTGGAACTCGCCGCTCACCGAGAGACGCTGGCGCACCGTCGCGACGCGCGGATCGGTCGCGCCGGGCTTGATCGACGGGCCGGGCGGAACCGTGGGCCACCCGCCCATGGCCACGACGTTCTTCATCACGGACAGCGCTCTCACCAGCCCCTTGTAGATGAAGTGATCCGGGCGTGACCGCCCGATCGCCTCGCTCAGATCGCTCGAGGATTGAACCTGCTTCAAGGTCTCCTCGAGCGGCGGCGCGCCGTCGCGAGGATCCATGTTCCAGGCGGGATTCAACAAGGGCGGGCGCACCCGACCGTACTTCATGTGGTCCACCATCCCGGCGACCGCGTCGGTGAGGAGCACGTCCAGGTCCCCCTCCACCTCCGCGCTTTTTTCTTTCCGCCTCAGCACCAGCGCTTCGATGGCCTTCAAGTGATAGTCGGCGGGATCGAGGCCGTCGGCGCCGACGCCGCGGATCGCGAGGATGATCTGATTGCCTTCCTTCTCCTCCCACGCGAGTTTTCCCTGGCGGGCCTTGTAGAAGCGGACGACGGCCCCTCGGTGGATGAGGCGCTCGCTCCCGACCGCGGCGTCGCTCGTCTCGAGCGCGGAGACGCGGGTCTGGACGTGCTTCTCTACCTCGGCGGGCGCGGGGCCGGAGCTACAGCCTGCGGCCACAATGAAGAAGAAAGCGACTGATGAGATTGCTCTGCGAATGGCGGGCATCTATGACTCCTGGCGCACGGGGAAGGTCAACGCTCTCCCGGATGCGCGCTCGAGTAGAGGATATGGGTCTTCATGCGGAACTGGTCGTACGGCACTACGGCTCCCATCCAGGCGTACACCGAATCCCGGGAACCGGCACTCATCTTTTCGTAGGCGATCGCGATGAGCTTCCCGTTCTTGTCGAAGAACTGGGAGAGAAACTCGTACGGCTTGGCCGAGACACGCGAGTGCTTGCGCGGTTCCTTGCGCACCGAGTAGCCGAGAAGCCGCCCGGAGCGGTAGTAGGTGTAGTCGTGCGTCACGAGCCGGGTGCTGTCGGGCTCGTACCAGAGGCGCTCGATCAGCTTCTTCTGCGCGTTCCACGTGTAGCGCGGGCCCCAACCCGCGGTCGCCGAATTCCACCCGGAGCCGGCGTGGGCGTAGAAGAGCATCAGCCGGTGCTCGGGCTCCGCGTCCTTCAAGGACGCCAGCGCGACCGCGTCGTCGTCGTCCCAGGCGTGGATCCGCCGGACGCACCGGATGCCCCCGATGGTCATGGACTCGGGCCAGTTTTCCGGCTTGTCCAAGCGGGGGCCGCCCATGGGGAAGGCTGGTACCTGAACGGCCGCGAAGTGGACACGCTCCCGGATCGAGGGCGGTAGGGCTTCCCGGGTCCAGGGCTTCTTGGCCCCGGCGAGGAGGAGCGCCGGGACCGCGCCGAGAACGGCGAAGGCCAGTATCACCCAGCCTAATCTGGCGGTACGCGAGTTCATATAAAAAGGATAACAGAATCGGGGACCGGGACTGCCAGTCCAGGGGATTTGGGGTGGGGCAAGTTAGTCCCGCGGCACGCCGATGTCGCGC
>JBKJXM010000280.1:0-8376 GCA_046716305.1 Candidatus Eiseniibacteriota bacterium | reverse complement strand
ATGGGGAGGATGCGGTGGATCGTATCGTGCGTCACATCGACGAGCGCGAGACGATCGAAGGAGCTCCGGGGCTCAAGGATGAGCACCTCCCCGTATTTGACTGCGCGTTCACCCCGAAGAACGGCCGTCGCTCGATCCACTACATGGGCCACATTCGAATGATGGAGGCGGTGCAGCCGTTCATCTCGGGCGCCATCTCGAAGACGGTGAACATGCCGGAGAACGCGACCCCGCAGGACGTCGCCGAGGCGTACATGGCGGCGTGGAAGGGCGGGCTCAAGGCGATCGCGATCTACCGCGACGGCTCGAAGCGGAGCCAGCCGCTCTCCACCAGCAAGGAGGACCGCGGCGCCCAAGGCTCCAGGAAGCCCGCGCTGGAGCTGGTCTCCGGAGGCGCGCCGCTACCGAAGCGACGCCGTCTGCCGGACGAGCGGAAGTCGCTCACGCACAAGTTCTCGGTCGCCGGCCACGACGGCTACATCACGGTCGGCATGTATGACGACGGCTCCGCCGGCGAGATCTTCATCGTGATGGCCAAGGCGGGGAGCACGCTCTCGGGCGTCATGGATTCGTTCGCGACGGCCGTATCGCTGGGGCTGCAGCACGGAGTTCCGCTCGAGCTGTACGTGAGCAAGTTCGCGCACGTCCGCTTCGAGCCGCACGGCTTCACCAAGAACAGCGACATCCCGATCGCGAAGTCGATCGTGGACTACCTGTTCCGTTGGCTGGGCATCAAGTTCCTGGGACACGCGCCGGCTTCGGCTACGCACGAGGCCGCGAAGGACGACCCGCTGGAGTCGCACGGAGCCCAGCCCGTGGGCGACAACCAGCTCTCGCTGATCAACGGAGTCAAGAGCGGGCACATCGAGGCGCCGATCGAGGACACGTCGTTCGTGTCGCAGACCGACGCGCCTCCCTGCACCGACTGCGGGGCCATCATGGTCCGCCGCGGGGCCTGCTACTCCTGCCTCAACTGCGGCGCGACGAGCGGCTGCAGCTAGGCTAACGCTGCATTCAAGTCCAGGGCCCTGGGAGCGATCCCGGGGCCCTTTCTCTTTCTCTTGCCAGTAAGATAGTCGGCCATGGGCCCCCTACAGCTCTGCGCGGCCACGATCCTTGTCGCGGTGCAGGTATCCCAGGCGTCCGTCGTGGGCACGGTGCGCGACTCGGAAACCGGCGCCCCCCTCGCGGGCGCGGTCGTCGCGCTGCCCGACCACGAGCGCGCCGTCGAGACGGACGCCGACGGGCGTTACAAGCTTCCCGACGTGCCCCCCGGACCGCACCACGTCACGGTCCGGTTCATCGGCTACGCCCAGCGCACGGTCCACGCGCTCGTCCCGCGGACGGGGCAGCTCGACATCAACTTTTCGCTCCGCCCCGACCCGGTGCGCCTGGAAGCCGTCGACGTTCGTGCTCCCGTGAGCCTCCGCGGCCTCGACAGCGGCGACTCGACGATCTTCCCCGATCGCGAAGCCTCCGCCTCGATGATTCAGAACCACCCCCTGCTCGCGGAGCCCGACGTCTTCGAGGCGCTCGGGGGCGGGGACGTCGTCTTGAGGCCGGAGACGCCGGGCGGGATCCAGATCCGCGGCGGCGCGTCCGATCAGACGGCCTACCTTCTGGACGGGATCCCGGTTTTCAGCCCGTTCCACGCCGCCGGCGTCGCGAGCGCGCTGAACCCCGACGCCATATCGCGACTGCGCGTGGCCTCCTCCGGTCCGCCGCTCGCGTCCCCTCACACGCTTTCAGGCTCGGTCGAGGCCGCCACCCGCGCCCCGGGCGACCGGGTGCGCGGGCACGGGAGCGTCAGCACTTCACAGGCGAGGCTCACGGTTGACGGCCCGGTCGGCCGGGCCGGCATCGGATTCCTTGCGAGCCTTCGGTCGAATTTCGCGGGGCTCTTCCCTCGAAAGACTGAGGCGTCCCACCTGGGAGGTAAAACCGGCGACGTGCTCGGAAAGCTCGAATGGGGCGCGCTCGGGGGACGGGCGCGGCTCCTCGGTTACGACAGCGAGAATCAAATCGACGGGGCCGCCGCGGCCGGTGCGCAGGGGGCAGCCCCTCGCAACGTCTTCGAGTGGCACAGCCAGTCGCTGGGGGCTGAGTGGAGGCGCCCGTTCTCCGACATCGAGGTGCGCTTCCTCGGTTGGAGCGCCAGGGGCGACGCGGGCGCGCGGTGGGAAGTGGAGGCGGGCCGGATTCGGCTCGCAGCGGATCGCCGGGACCTGGGCCTTCTCGTGGACGCGGAGCGCCGCTCGGCTCACGCGACCATCGGCGCCGGGATCCGCGTGGAGCGGAGCCGCACGATGTATCGTGTCGAATCCGATTCTTCCCGGGCGCCCATCTGGAACATGGACGGCCGGACGCCGGTGGCCACCCTGTTCGCGCGGCATGGAAGGCAGGCAGGCCGGCGGGTGGAGCTGGACGGGGGAATCTCCCTCGCCGTTACCGAAGATGAAGCCCGCCTCGGGCCGAGGGCGCGGTTCCGCTGGACGGCGTCGAAGGATCTGAAGCTCAGCGGAAGCTACGCCCGGACGCACCAGTTCATCCAGTCGCTCCGCAATGCCGAATCGATCGTCGGCACCGTGTTTCCCGCCGATCTCTTCATGGGCTCCGGCGCGCCCGGGGTGCCGGTGGCGCGAAGCGACGAAGGAAGTATCGCCGCGGACTACCACCCTGCCCCCGGCCTGCGATTGGTCGCGAAGGCCTACGAGCGCCGCTCGGACGGGCTCCTCCTTGTCGCCCCGCGGGACGGGGAGCCGTTCTCGACGGGAGCCTTCGTCGTGGGATCGGGGAGCTCGCGGGGCGTCTCCCTCGACGCGGCCTTCAGCACGGCGCGCTACGGCGTCGTGGCCAGCTACGGCTACCAGCGCGTGCGGCTCGCGTACGGCGACTCGAGCTACGTCCCCGACGCGGGCGCGGGACACCTGCTCGAAGGCGGCGTGATCTATTTTCCGTCGGCCACTTCATCCGTCCGCATCGGTGCCACGGCCGCGATGGGGCGGCGCTCGACAACAGTCCCCGGCACGTTCGAATGGGAAGCCTGCAACCTTCTCGACCAGGGGTGCGAGTTCGGCGGGAGCCCGCACTATGGCGGGGAGCCGCTGGGCGCCACGCCGCTCCCCAACTACCTGCGCGTCGACATGGGCGTCCGGCACCACTGGCACCTGGGGGTCCGCGGGCGGGACGTTCTGATCGCCCTCTTCGGCACGGTCACGAACGTCCTCGGGCGGAGGAACGTTCTGACGTACTCACGGGATACTGCCACCGGCCAGCTCGTCGCCGTGGAGATGCGCCCCCGGGCTCCCCTCGTCATCGGCCTCGACTGCCGGTTTTGACCCGCGATCCGACTTGTCACGAATCGGGCCCCTCGCCGGTTCCTATCCATGTGGAGGCCAGCGCACTGCCTCAGACGTTTCACGACCAGGTCGCGCGGTTGTTCGACGCGAATTTCCTCCGGCTCTATCGCTGCCTCCACCGCCTCTCGGGCGAGCCGGAGCTGGCGGCGGACGTCGTCCAGGAGGCGTTCGTTCGCCTGTACC
Organism: Candidatus Eiseniibacteriota bacterium; assembly: GCA_046716305.1. Taxonomy (GTDB): domain Bacteria; phylum Eisenbacteria; class RBG-16-71-46; order SZUA-252; family SZUA-252; genus DASQJL01. Next base: position 4,834 of record JBKJXM010000280.1, on the reverse strand, counting down.
AGAGGGGCTCGTTGCCGGACGAGCCGTCGGCCTGGCTGGTCAGCGTCGCGCTGAATCTCTTTCGCAACGAAACGGCCACGCGCGGCCGCCGCCTGCGGCTGATGACTCCGGCCCGCGGAGAGCAGACGGTCGGTGACCAGCCGCCTTCTCCGGAGCAGGCGGTGGCGGCAGGGGATTCGCGCCGGAAGGTGCGCGCCGCTCTCGACCGATTGCCCGAGCGGGAGCGTCGGATGCTCCTGCTACGGGCGGAAGGGTACCGGTACCGCGAGATCGCGATCGCCCTGAAGCTGAAGGAGGCGAGCGTCGGCGTGCTGCTCGCTCGCGCCCGCGGCATGTTCCGAAAGGCGTATCAGGAGGGCTTGGATGCACCCTGACGAAGAAACGCGGCGGGAGGAAGAGGAGACCAACGCCCTGCTCCGGCAGTTGGACGGTCCGGAGCCGCGAGTCGACTTCCGCACCGTGGTGGATCGCGCCGGGCGTGGAAAGCGCGCGGGCATCGCGGATCGGCGGCTTCTTCGCGTCGCGGCCGGCCTGTTCGTGGTCGCGGGCATCGCGGGCGTTGCCTATGCCCTGCCCGGCTCACCCCTGCCGCGCTGGGTGGATCACGTCATCGCATGGGTCGGAGGCGGTGGAGCAGATCTCCGGCCGGCGCCAGATCCGGCCGGAGACTCCGACGCGGGCGGCGCAGGCATCGCGGTGACGCCGGGGTCTCGGCTCCTCATCCTCTTCGAATCGCCTCAGGGAACGGCCCGCGTCTCTCTGACCGACGACCCCGAGGTCATCGTCCGCGCGCCGGCCCACGCCGCCACCTTCACATCCGGCGCGGACCGCCTCGTGATCGGGAATCATGGGCCGGTCGCCACGTTCGAGATTCAGATCCCCCGCGCGGCACCACGTGTCGAAATCTTCGTGGGCAGAACCCGTCTCTTCTTGAAGGAAGCTGGAGGCGTCGCGGTTCCGCCCGCGGCGGACTCGAGCGGCGTCTATGTGCTCCGGCTGAATCCCTCCGGCTCGTAGCCGCCGCTACTGCCCTGCCGAGCCGCCCATCCGCTCGATCGGAAGCGGCTCGCCCGTGCGCGCGTCCACGACCTGCCGCTTCGGAACCGGCGTGCGCATCTGCGGCGGGAGCACCTGGGCCCGCTGGTAGTGCTCGCGCACCAGCTTCACGCCCACGCCGACCATCCAAAGCTGAAGCGGCAGCCCCACCAGGTAGCGTCCCACCGGGCCGCGCATCGGGTTCACCGCGCCGCCGACGGTGGTCGCGTTCAGGAACTCGAACGCGTAGAGGAGGATCCCGATCGTCGCGACGACGGAGCCGCCCAGCCCGAGCCAGACGGGCAGGATGCCGCGCGCGTTGGCCGCCATCCCCTCGGCGATCACGGCCGTGAACATGAGAAGCCCCGCGACCCAGAGCGCGCCCATTTTCCAGAACCAGTAGGTATTGAACAGCATGGTCGCGAGCCCCGGCTCCACACCCGCCAAGTTCTTGATGAACGCATGCAGGAAGAATTCCGCCGAGAGGAACCCGACCCACAGGGACCCGGCGATGATGGCGCTCACCATTCCGATCGAGGCCGGGCCGGACGAGCCGCGGAAGTGAAGCAGGAATCCGAACGCCACGAAGCCGATGGTCGCGAGCACGAAGCCGGCGGCCATCCCCGCATGGAGCCACATCCAGCTTCCCTCCGGCTGCTTCACCAGCACTTCCAAGACGCGATTCGTCTCGTTCGCGGGCGGCAGCTCGGGGAACAGCATGATCGAGATGCCGAGGCACAGGGCGCCCAGCACGAATGCGATTCCGGCCGTCAAACCCGCGGACCGGACCCGTTCTTCCATCACGTCGGCCATGGGGGTCTCCTTTCGTTGTCGCGCCGCCTCCTGGCCGCGCGTCGGATCAGGGCATCCCATATATCGGCAGGGGGCCCGGGTGCCTTAGCGTAACGGTTTTGCTTGATCGGAACGCCCTAAAGGCGGCATCGTTCTGGCGTGAATCCCTCGAAATCGGCCCATTCGCCGGCGGCTTCAGCGAGACACCCGCGGCCGATCGTGACTGCCCAGGCGCGAACCCCCTTCAACCCGGACCTCCTCGGCGTCTTGGCCGCCATCGCGGCCGCGCTTCTTTACATCCCCGCCCTCCAGTACGGCTGGGTGTGGGAGGACAGCGTGCTCGTCAATTCCCACGCCGCGAGGAACGCCGCCGAGGGCTTCCATCCGGCCGTGTCCGCGCTTTACCGCCTGGAGTGGCTGATCGGGGTCGGAAGCCCCGACTTCTACCACTTCACCAGCGTCCTGCTTCACGCGGTCGCGACCTGGCTGGTCTTCAGGCTTGTCCGTGGGGTGGGGGCCGCTCCCGGGATCGCCTTCGTCGCGGCCCTGCTCTTCGCGGCGCATCCGATCCACGTGGAGGCGGTGGCGTACATCACCGGCCGCCCCGATCTCCTGGCCACCGTCTGCGCGCTGGGGGCCCTATTGATTGCCCGGAGCGCGACCGTCTGCGCTCCGGATGGGTGCCGCTCCCCGTGGCTTTATGCCGCCTACGCCCTCCTCGCGGTCGCGGTCCTTTCGGACGAGGTCGCACTGGTCACGCCGCTCCTCCTGATCGGGCTGGACCGCTGGGGGTCGCCGCGGGTCCCGACCCGCGGCCGGACGACGGCCTACGTCGGGTTCGCGGCCGTGGCGATCGCGGGAATCCTCGCGCGGATCGGCGCGCACCAGCTTCGGCTGAACGAGCCTCACGAGCTCCTCGCGCCGGGAGCGGGCCTGTGGGGGCCGATCCTCGCCGCCTACGAGCACCTGCGCGCCATGGTCGTCCCGCTCCCATTGAACGCGATGCGCTCGCTCACCGGGGCCGAAGCCGCGTCCTGGTCCCTGCGCCTGGCCGCGCTCGCATCCTTCGGCGTGCTCGCGCTGTTCGTCTGGTGGCGCCGCGAGGATCCGCTCGCCCGGACGGGCGCTCTGCTCCTGGCCCTGCCGCTCATTCCCGCGCTCCCGCTTCCATTCTCGCAGGGGGCGTACATGGAGGAGCGGGCGGCCTATTTCGCCTCGGTCGGGTTCTGCGTTCTGGTCGCGTCGCTCATTTCCTGGCTCACGCCGCGAAGGGGAGCCCAGACCGGAGCCGCTGTCCTCGGAATCCTGCTCGCCGGTGTGGCCGCGGCCGGCACGATGAAGCGGATTCCGGTCTGGAAGGACAACGTGACTCTTCTCTCCGATGCGGCGCGGAATGATCCCAAAGATCCGGCTCCGCATTTGGCCTTGGCGGATCAGTACGCCTCGGTCGCCAACTACGACGCCGCACTCGCCTCGGTGGCCCGCGCGATCGCGCTCGACTCGACGAAGGCGGAGGGCTACCACAAGCGGACGCTATTGCTGAACCGAATGGCCCGCTACCCCGAGGCGGAGGCGGCGGCCCGGCGCGCGGTCATGTTGAGCCCCGACGAATCGATCTACTGGGCCAATCTGGGCGATCTGCTCGCGCGCGAGGGGAAGAACCGGGAGGCCCTGGAAGCCACGCGGAAAGCCGTGGCCCTCGACTCCACGAACGCGGAGAACTGGTACAACTTCGGGGTTTCCCTCGGCGCCGCGGACAGCCTCCCCCAGGCGGTCGAAGCGTACCGCCACGCAATCGCTCTCAACCGTGGGCACTTTCAGGCTATCAATAACCTTGGGACGGCGCTTGCCTCCTCGGGCCGGATGCAGGAAGCGCGGGATATCTACATGAGGGCAGTCGAGGCGCAGCCGACGTCGGTGCAGGCGCGGATGAACCTGGCTCTGGCGTCGCTCCGCCTGGGCGACACCCGGTCGGCTTCGCTCCAATACGCCACGATCCAGAAGATGGACCCGGCTGCCGCCCAGAGTCTTCTCGAGGCCATCAAGATGATCGAGGCGATGAAGGGGAGGCCCTCGCCCCAGGGCGCGCCGCCTGTCCGGGGATCGCGATGAGCCCCGAGGTCGACACCCGCCTCTTCGAGCCCGCGCGGCTGAACCTCCTGATCGGGCTCGCGGTCTTTATCCTGTTCCTCGTCGTGAACATTTTCCGGGCGCGCGGCGGAGCGGCCATGTTCATCCGTCCCTTGGCCGGGCTCAAGGCGGTCGAGGAGGCGATCGGCCGCGCCACCGAGATGGGCCGGCCGGTGCTCTACGTCCCCGGGCTGGGGGACATGAGCGAGGGAGGGACGCTCGCCTCGATCACCATCTTGAGCCGAGTCGCGCGTCGCGCGGCGGAGATGGGGTGCGACCTCGAGGTCCCCGGCTACGACCCGGTCGCGACCACGATCATGGAGGGCGCGGCGCGGCAGGCCTACGTCGAGGCCGGGCGCGGCGACTCGTACCGCGCCGGCACGGTGCACTACGTGAGCGCGCAGCAGTTCGCCTACGTCGCCGCGGTCACCGGCTACATGCTGCGGGTGCGGCCGGCCGCGAACATCTTCATGGGCTCCTTCTACGCCGAGTCGCTCTTTCTGGCGGAGACGGGCAACCTGACGGGCGCGATCCAGATCGCGGGCACCGACCAGGTGACGCAGCTCCCCTTCTTCGTCTGCGCCTGCGACTACGCGCTCCTGGGCGAGGAGCTGTACGCGGCCAGCGCCTATCTGGGCCGCGAGCCGATCCAGCTCGCCACGATCGCCGCCCAGGATTGGGCCAAGGCGCTCGCCGCGGCCATCATCGTCGCCGCCGTCATCCTCGCCGCGTTCGGATATCCGTGGCTCGGCTCGATTCTCAAGGCCTCGTGAGCGCCTAGCCACCGACCATGCGATTCGGACCGCTCCTCGTCACCTTCCTCGCCGGCGCCACCCTCATCGCCATCTTCTTCATCCCTCATCACAACGCCCAGAAG
>JBKJXM010000279.1:0-3281 GCA_046716305.1 Candidatus Eiseniibacteriota bacterium | reverse complement strand
ATGGCCTCGGCGCCCTTCACGATCAGCACCTTCCACCCGCCCTCGCGCTGCGCGGTGAGCGAGAGGAATTCCTTCGCGCGCGCCAGGTCCTCGACGGAGTGGACCCCCGGGCGTGTAAAGACCGGCGCGAACCAGGGCTCCCTGGCATAGCGCTCCCGCACCCTCGCGCGGGCCTCGGAGCGAGCCTCGTCGGCCTGGCGCTCGGTCCTACCCTCGGTCCGGAACGTGGGGAGCGGAACGAGAAGCTCGAGATCGGGGTGGCGAAGCGTGGCGGCCGACGCGCACGAGGGGCACGACTCGCAGGGCGCCCCCGCGGCCGTGGGGCGCTCGCACAGGAGGGCGCGCGCGAATCCGAGCGCCGCGCGCGTCTTCCCCACCCCCGCCGGCCCGTGGAACAGGTAGGCGTGGCCGACGTGGCTGGTCTTCAAAGCGGCCGAGAGCAGGGCGAGAGCCTCGTCCTGGCCGCGCACGGTGTCTGCGTTCATGGGTCAAACGGCTACCGGAGCCACTCGAGCGGGTTCAGCGCCTGCTTTCCCCGGCGAATCTCGAAGTGGAGTGCCGTTCCGATCGTAGAGCCGGTGTCGCCGACCCGGCCGATGACTTCGCCGGCGGCGACGTCCTTGCCCACCGGCACAGTGACTTCCGAGGCGTGCGCGTACAGCGTGTAGAACCCGCCTCCGTGGTTCAGGATAGCACACTTGCCGTAGCCCTCGAGCCAGTTGACATAGTCCATCCGGCCCCGCGCCACGGCCTTGATCGGCGTCCCGAACGTGGCGCCTATGTCGAGGCCGCTGCTATAGGTAGACGTGTTGAACCGGGGGTTTTTCTGGTTCCCGAAGCCCCGGATGATCTTCCCGTTCACCGGCCAGGCGAGCCGCCCCTTGTTCTTCGAAAAGTCGCCGAAGAGCGGCATCTCACCCGGCGCTCCGCGCTCGGAGGCGAGCCGCCGCTTTTCGAGCGTCTCGATCAGCGATTGGATCCGGCGGCTTGCGCGCTGGATCTCCGCCTGGGCCTGCTCGTTGGACTTGGCGTCGGAGCGCACGCCCTTGAGGAGGCGCCGGCGCTCGGCGGTGAGGCGGGAGAGCGCCTTCCTCTCCCTCTGCGTTTCGTTCGCGAGGCGGTCCAGCTCCCGCTTCCGCTCCTCCAGCCGCGTCTTCGTATCCTGCACGGCCACGCGGCGCGCCTGCGTGAGGAGCATCTGCTGGCGGTCCTCGCGCGCGACGCGGGCGAGGTAGTAGGTGCGGGTGACCAGGTCGCCGAAGGAGCGGGCGGAGAGGATGTACTCGATGTCGCGGCTCCGCCCGCGCTTGAAGATCTCGCGCAGGCGCCATGCGAGCCGCCGGCGGTCCGCCTCGAGCTGCACGGCCGTCCGCCCCAGCTCGTTCGTCGTCTGCCCCAGGTCCCCCGTCACGGCGCGCCGGCGCCGCTCCAGCGCTTTCAGGTAGCGCTGGGTGAGCTGGAGATTCCGCTCGGTGTCGCGCAGCTCGCTCATGATGTTCCGCTCCCGCCCCTTGAGCGTCTTCGAGAGCTGCCGCCGGTTCTCCAGCTCCTGGCGAAGCGTCTCCAGCTCGCGCTTCTGGGCCTGGATCTCGGTGTCCGACCCCTCGTCGGGAGCGGAGCTGTCGGCCATGGCCGCGCCGGGCGGCGGCCCTTCCTGCGCCGACAGGACGGCGGGGAAGAGAAGAGCGAGAAGGAGGGCTAGAGCAGCCATTTCCTCGGAAGCGTCACCACCGCGATCCAGCTCCCGAGGAGTCCCAGAAGGCCACTCACCCCGACGAAGAGCGCGAGGGTCGAGGTGGGGAGGAATTCCAGCCGGAACAGCCCTTCGGCAAGCGAGTCGTTCAGGAAGTGCGCGATCACGATCGTGAGCAAGGAGGAGAGGGAGGCGAGCACGAAGCCCTCGAGAAGATAGGGGGCTTCGTTGAAGACGAACCCGCCGCCCAGGGAGCGGACCAGGTGGATCGAGTCGAGGCGCGTCTGGACGGAGAGACGCGTCGTGGCGCCCACGACGAAGAGGACGCCGAGCACCACGATGACCCCGATCACCGCGCCGATCTGGGTCAGGGTGCGGACCACCTGCTCGGCGCGGAGCACCCACTCTCCGGCTTAGCGCACGTCCTCGACGTGGGCGACCGTCTCCGCTTCGCGCGCGATCGCGCGCACGCCGTCCGCGCTCCGGTATCCGGGCGCCGGGCGGATGACGAAGGAGGCCGGCAGCGGGTTGGTCCCGACCGCCTGGATCAGCGCCTCGTCGGCGACGTCCTCGCGGAACGACGCCCACGCCTCTTCCTTGCTGACGTAGCGCATGCCTCCGACCCCCGGGATCCCCTGGAGGGATGCCTGCACCTGCGCCAGATCGGAGCGCGCGAGCCCTTCGTTCAGGAACACGGAGATCTCCTCGCGCGACTCGAGGTGGTCGGTGTAGTGGGCGACGCTCTGGATGATCATGAGGAAGAAGAGAAAGATGAGCAGGATCGAGGACATGGAGAGCACGCTGGTCAGGAGAAGCGCCCGATGCTCGACCAGCCCGCGCCACAGCTCGCGAAGGACGTAGCGTGCGCTCGACATCATCGCGGCAGTACCTCGGCCGAGCCCTGCGGGGCGGCCTCGTCGGCGCGGAGAAGCCCGTGCTCCAGGCGGATCGCGCGTCCGGGATAGCGGCGCACCCAATCTTCCGCGTGGGTCGCGACCAGGACCAGAGTGCCGCGCGCGCAGATCTCCCGGAGGAGCGCGAAGATCTGAGTGGCCGCGGCTTGGTCCAGGTTTCCGGTCGGCTCGTCGGCGATGAGAATGCGCGGACGTCGGGCCATGGCGCGCGCGAGGGCGACGCGCTGCTTCTCCCCCGCGGAAAGCTCGCCCGGATAGAGCAGCTCTTTCCCGCGGATCCCCATCTCGTCGAGCAGTGGGTTCACGCGTTCTCCGATCTCCACGGGATCCCAGATTCCCGAGATGTAGCAGGCGAGGGCGATGTTCTCGTAGGCGGAGCGGTCGGTCAGGAGACGGAACTCCTGGCCCAGAACGCCGATGAGCCGGCGCATCTGGCGGCTCGAAACCCGCGTCCCGCCGTGGCGGCCGGGAACGTCGCCGGGATCAATCTGCACCTTTCCGCTCGTGGGCTTCTCGGCCAGCGCGAGCAGGCGGAGGAGCGTCGACTTGCCGGCGCCGCTCGGCCCGAGCACGAAGACCCACTCGCCCGGCTCGAAGGAGAGGGTGATGTCGCTCAGGGCGATCCGGTCGCCATAGGAGCGGGAGGCGTGGTCCAGGCGGATCAGGGCCATGTC
>JBKJXM010000278.1:0-4581 GCA_046716305.1 Candidatus Eiseniibacteriota bacterium | reverse complement strand
CGATCACCGTGGACGCTCGGTCGAGCGCGCGTCCCACGGCCGTGGGATCCCCGAACTGCTCGGGCGGCCCGCCGCGGAGGAAGAAGAGCGTCCGGATCCGCCCTTCGGCGGCGGCGGTGATGATGTCGGCCACTGAGCGGCCTCCACGTCCGGCCTTGGCGCCGAGGAGGTTCGCGCCGCGCGTGTTCGGGTTGCGGTCCCCTTCGATCGTGAACTTGGGATAGACCACGGGCGGCTGTGGCCGCGCCGGGAAGTCGAGATTCATGAGCCCCAGGCCGTCCCGGAAGATGCGCCCCGTCAGGAACAGCTCTTCGTTCGTCAGCTCGGCCGAGGCGATCACGCCGATCGAGTCGGGGCCGTGGCGCGCGATCGTCTCCCGGATTCCCGACGCGATCTCGGCGATCGCCTCCGGCCACGAGACCGTCCGCCCGGCGCCGTTCACGCGGCGCATGGGCTCGGCGATCCGGACCACGTCGTGCACGTTGTGAAACTGGCCGCGTCCGCGGTCGCAGATCCACCACTTGTTCACTTCCATGTTCTCGCGGGCCGTGACGCGCAGCACTTTGTTCCGCCGCGGGTGGAAGCCCACCACCGTGTTGCACCCCTTGGAGCAGAGCGTGCAGATCGATTTCACGTTGGTCAGCTCCCACGGGCGCGCCTCGAAGCGGAAGTCCTTGCTGGTGAGCGCGCCGACCGGACAGATGTCGGCGATGTTCCCGGCCAGCTCGTTCTCGATCTTCCGTCCGCCGATCGTGCCGATGTAGGTCTCTTCGCCGCGGGATAAGACCGCGATCTCGTCCTGCCCCGCCACGTCCGAGCAGAGGTTGACGCAGCGCATGCAGAGGATGCAGCGGTTCTTGTCCAGGACCAGCTTCCCGCCGACGTCCTCGTGCGGCCACGTGTTCTTCCGGAAGGAGAAGCGCGTGTGAGCGGCGCCCATGGCCATGGTGTAATCCTGAAGCGTGCACTCGCCCCCCTTGTCGCACATGGGGCAGTCGAGCGGGTGGTGGATGAGCAGGAACTCCATCACCGCCGCGCGGGCGTCGCGCACCGCTTGAGAGCGGGTGATGATGTTCATCCCCTCCTCGGCGCCGGTGGCGCAGCCGGCGACCAGCTTGGGCCGCCCTTCGATCTCGCAGAGGCAGATGCGGCAGACGCCCACCACGGGGAGTCCCGGGTGATAGCAGAAGTGGGGCATGAAGATGCCCGCCTTCTTCACCGTCTCGACGAGGTTGGTCCCCTTTTCGACCACCACCTCGCGGCCGTCCACCTTCACCTTCACGGTCGCCATGTCCCGCCTCTCAATGAAGCGAGCCGCCGTCCAGCGGACACCGCTTCTCGCGGATGTGCTGGAGAAACTCGTCCTTGAACTTCTTCACGAAGCCCCGGGCCGGCCACGCGGCCGCGTCGCCCAGGGCGCAGATGGTGTTGCCTTCGATATTGTCGGTGACGGAGAGAAGGATGCCCAGATCGCGCTCAGTGCCCTCCCCCGTCTCGATCTTCCACAGAAGCCGCTGGATCCAGCCGGTCCCCTCACGGCACGGCGTGCACTGTCCGCACGACTCGTGCGTGAAGAAGCGGGCCGTGATCCAGGCCGCACGGACCATGCAGACGGTGTCGTCCATCACGACCGGCGTGCCGGTTCCGAAGAGCGATCCGGCGCGCGTCAGCGAATCGAAATCCATCGGAATGTCGATCTCCTCCCCCCGCAGCACGGGACAGGAGGCGCCGCCGGGAATCACCGCCTTGACCGGACGCCCGCCGGGCACACCGCCGCCGTACTCCTCGATCAGCACGCGGAGCGGAGTTCCCATCGGGGCCTCGTAGACGCCGGGCTTGTTCACGTGTCCCGAGAGCCCGTACAGCTTGGGGCCGGTGTTCCGCTCGGGCCCGATCCCCGCGAACCACTCCCACCCGCGCCGCACGATGTGCGGCACGCAGGCGAGGGTCTCCACGTTGTTCACCACCGTGGGGCACTGGAAGAGCCCTACGAGCGCGGGGAAGGGCGGCTTCAACCGCGGCCAGCCGCGCTTCCCCTCGAGCGATTCGATCAGCCCCGTCTCCTCGCCGCAGATGTACGCGCCCGCGCCCACGTACATCGTGACCTCGCAGTCGTACCCCGAGCCCAGGATGTTTCGCCCGACCAGACCCGCCTGGCGCGCTTCCTCGATCGCCCGGCTCAGAACCTCCGCCTCGGCGGCGAACTCCCCGCGGATGTAGATGTAGGCGCGGCTCGCTCCGATCGCGTAGGAGCCGATCACCGTTCCCTCGATGAGCTGGTGCGGATCTTTCTGGCAGATCAACCGGTCCTTGAACGCGCCCGGCTCGCTCTCGTCGGCGTTCACGCACATGTACTTGGGCTTGTCGGTGGCCTTGGGGACGAATCCCCACTTGGTCCCCGTCGGAAAGCCCGCGCCGCCCCGGCCGCGGAGGCCCGAGCGCTTCACCATGTCGATGACCTCGTCGGGCGACTTCGAGAGGGCGATGCGGAGCGCCTCGTAGCCGTCGTGCTTCCGGTAGACGTCGAGCGTGTGCGAGTCCCGGAGGCCCACGGTCCGCATGAGGACAGGCTCGAAGGTGGCGGTGGCCATGGTCAGCGGTCCACTTCGCCCAGCACGATGTCGATCGTCCCGATGCAGGCCACGACGTCGGCCACCATCCGGCCGATGCACATCGGCTCGAGCGCCTGGAGGTGAATGAACGAGGGAGGCCGCACGCGGACGCGGTAGGGCTTGGGCCCTCCGTCGGCGATCACGTAGAAGCCAAGCTCCCCCTTCGGGCTCTCCACCGAGAAGTAGGCGTCCCCCGCTCCGACCTTGAATCCCTCGGACATGATCTTGAAGTGGTAGATCAGCTCTTCCATCCCCAGCTTCACGTCGCTCCGGTCCGCCGGAAAGAGATACTGGTTCGGCGCGCGCACCGGCCCCGGCCGGAGGCGGTCCAGCCCCTGCTGGATCAGGCCCAGCGACTGCTTCATCTCCTCGATGCGGCAGAGATAGCGGTCGTAGACGTCGCCGTTCTTCCCGATGGGGACCTCGAACTCGTACTCCTCGTAGCCGAGATAGGGCATCGCCTTCCGCACGTCGTAGGAGATGCCGCTGCCCCGAAGGGCTGGGCCCGTGCAGCCCAGGTCCAGCGCGTCCTCCGCCGCGAGCGTGCCGACGCCGATGGTCCGCTTCATCCAGATCCGGTTCTTGGTCAAAAGCTTCTGGTACTCGCCCAGCGCCTCTGGGAATTCCGCCAGGAACTTCCGGACAGCCGGGACGAATTCGGCCGGCACGTCCTGGAAAAAGCCCCCGACCCGGAAATAGGACGGCGTCATCCGCGAGCCCGCGATCATGTCGTTCAGGTCGAGGAGCTTCTCCCGCTCACGAAAGCAGTAGAGGAAGACGCTCATCGCGCCGAGGTCGAGCGCGTGCGTGCCCAGCCAGACCAGGTGCGAGGAGATGCGCATCACCTCGAGGAGGATGATCCGGAGCGTCTTCGCGCGGTCGGGCACTTCCACGCCCATGATCTTCTCCACCGCGCCGACGTACGCCATGTTGTTCCCGAGCGGGGACATGTAGTCCATGCGGTCGGTGACCGTGATGGACTTGGTGTACGTCTTCGACTCCATGATCTTTTCCATGCCTGTGTGGAGATAGCCCATCACGGGCTTCAGGCTGACGACCGTTTCCCCGTCCAGCTCGATGATCAGGCGCAGCACGCCGTGGGTGGACGGGTGCTGCGGCCCCATGTTGATGGTGATGGTCTTGAATTCGGGCGCGATCTCGGTGGCGGGCATTCGAATTACGCGTCGGGCTCCTCGGCGATCACCGGAGCTTCGGAGATCATCGCGGGATTGGAGGCGGTCTTGAGGCTGGAGCGGTCGATCTTTTCCTGGAGCTTCATGATGCCGTAGATGAGCGCTTCCGGCCGCGGCGGACAGCCGGGCACGTAGACGTCGACGGGGATCACGGTGTCCACGCCCTGCACGATGGCGTAGTCGTAGAACTCGCCGCCGCACGAGGCGCACGCGCCCATGGAGATGACCCACTTGGGCTCGGGCATCTGGTCGTAGATGCGCTTCACGATCGGGGCCATCTTCTTGCTGACGCGGCCGGCCACGATCATGAGATCCGCCTGGCGCGGCGAGGCCCGGAACACCTCGGCCCCGAAGCGGGCTAAGTCGTAGCGCGAGGCGCTCGTGGCCATCATCTCGATGGCGCAGCAGGCCAGGCCGAACGTGGCGGGCCAGAGCGAGGAGCGCCGCGCCCAATTCACCATCTTCTCGACGGTCGTGGTGAGGATGCCGTCGGGGATGAGCTCTTCAAGTCCCATGTGGAATCACCTGCCTCGATCTCGTTGGATGCTGGGACAGGCACCTGAAAGACACGCAAGTCCCTTCGGTGTCGAAGCCTAGCAGGGCGCCTCGGGGAGCGTCAAGGGGAACCCCGGCGCGGCGGCGCGCCGGAGCGCAACTCCGGATCAGACACCCAGCAGCGAGAGAAACTGCTCCGTGGCGTAGAACAAGAGCACGCCGGCGAAGACGGCCAGCGGCTTCTTGATCCCCTTCGCTTCGTTCACCGCGGGGATCAGATC
>JBKJXM010000277.1:0-2670 GCA_046716305.1 Candidatus Eiseniibacteriota bacterium | reverse complement strand
CGCTCGCCGGCGTCCGCGAGCACGCCCTTCTACTATCACCGCCTCCTCTTCAGCGATGACCCGGGCGACGGAATCATCAGCCTCCGCGAGTACTACCGGACGCACTCGCACGGACGCCTGATCGTGTCCGGCAGCGTCACCTCGAAGTGGCTCATGATGCCGCACTCCTACCGCTACTACGCGAACGGCGCGTCGGGGCTCGATTTCGTCGGCTATCCGCGCAGCAGCCAGCGGCTGGCCGAAGACGCGATGGCGGCCGCCTACACTGAATTCGGCGGCAAGCTGGGCGCGTTCGACAACGACGGCCCCGACGGCGTGGCGAGCAGCGGCGACGACGACGGCTATATCGACGCGGTGCTGGTCATTCATCCGGGTCGCGGAGCCGAGATCATTCCGCAGTCGGATCCCGAGGATCCCAACTGGGCCCTCTGGTCCCACGAAGCCGGGATCACGCAGTTCACGGGGTGCAACGGACTGAACAGCGGCCCCGACTGCATCCCCGGCTATCAGCTCGGAAACGTGAAGGGATTCATCTACGTCATGCTGGGCGAGTACAGCGACGGTCCCGGGGACTTCTCCGTCGGCACCTACGCCCACGAGTTCGGGCACACCCTGGGCCTGGTGGACCTCTACGACCCCAACGCGGCGGGGCTCGGCTTCTTCTCGTTGATGGCGCTGGGGAACTACCTCCCCTTCGAGCAGGGGAAGGTGCTGGGCTCGAATCCCGGGGCGCTGGACGCGTGGTCTCGCCAATATCTGGGCTTCGATCCGCCGAACGTGGCCACCGCGCCCGGGCAATACAAGCTGGCCCCGGTCACCGAAGGGGGCGGCTCGCTCAAGATCTGGACGAACGGTGAGCCCGGCCCGGAGTACTTCCTGGTGGAGTACCGGAAGAAGACGGGACCCGACCGGGACCTTCCGGGTGACGGTCTGATCGTCTATCACGTGGACGACCGCCAGCAGGACAACCTGTCTGGCCCAGGCACGTATCGCGTTTCGCTGGTCCAGGCCGACAGTCTGTTTCCGCTGCAGCTCGAGTCGCCGACCGGGAACTTCGGCGACGACCGCGACCCGTTCCCGGGCACGCTCGGGAAGCGGAGCATCACCGCCGACACGTCCCCCAATACGCGCAGCCTGAGCGGGGCGGACACGGGCATCCGCATCTGGAACATCTTCGCCGGCTCGGCCGACGGCGCCGACACGGCGTCGTTCGACCTCGCCATTTCCGACGAGCCCGCGCTTCGAATCGCCGGCGTGACGATGACCGACGGCGGCGGCGACGGCTATCCGGACGTGGGGGAGACGATGGATCTCACGGTCACGCTCCGGAACGCGGGGCTGACCTCGGGACCGGTCGCCGTGTCTCTCTCCTCGCTCGATCCGTTCGTCACCGTGACGGACGGCTCGAGCAACGCGGCGCCGATCGCCGGGGGCGCGACGGGCACGATCACGTCCCCGTTCATCCTGACCATCGGGACGCCGACGAGCCTGCCGCACGACGTGCCCCTCACGCTGACGTGGAACGACGGCTCATCGTCGGGCGTCCAGACCATCCTCATCACGATCGGAATGGGCTCCGGTCTCGCCGAGGACTTCGAGTCCGGCGCGCTCGGCTGGTCGCATGCGGCGGTGGATCCGTCCGTGAGCACCGCGGACGAATGGCACCTGAGCGCCTCGCGGTTCCACGGCGGCACGACGAGCATGAAGATCGGAAGCACGAATCCGCTCGGCACCGGCACGAACGAAGACCAGACGTACGCGGCCGACGAGGACGCGGCGCTTGTCTCTCCGGCCTTCGGCCTTCCGGTCAATTCGGAGCTGGTCTTCTGGTCGTACGTGGACGCGGAGACGAACGGCGGAACCGGGGCATGGGACGGCGGCCGGGTCGAGATCTCGATGAACGGCGGCGAGTGGGTCCCGGTCGCGATCGACGGCGGCTACGACTACATCATCGAGTTCAATTCGAGCGCCGCGCTGCGCGGCGCCGACGTGTTCTCGGGATCGCAGAAGCGCTGGCGCCGGATGGTGGCCGACCTGACGCCCTACACCGGACTCGCGCGCATCCGCTTCCGGTTCGCGAGCGACCAGGCCAACGATCCGCGCGACCTGTCGGGCGCGCAGCTTCGCCCCTACGAGGGGTGGTACGTGGACGACGTCCTCGTGCAGTCCCGCACGGGCGGCGGTCCCATTCCACGTCATATCTCCTTCCGCGCCGGACCGAACCCGTACCGGCTGAATGGTCCCTCGTCGGGCTCGGTTCAGTTCCGCTTCAGCGCGGCCGATGGATTGCCGAAGCCGGGCGAGCAGCCGATGATCCGGATCTACGACGTGCGCGGGCGCGAGGTCGGCCGCACGGTCGCCACGGCGAACCCGCTGGCGCCGGCGGAATTCCAGGCCTCCTGGTCCCCGCGGAGCCAGGGAGGGGACAAGCTTGGGTCCGGAATCTACTTCGCGCGGGTCGACTTTGCCGGTCGAACTGAAAGCGCGCGGCTCGTTCTCGTGCGCTAGCCGGATGACGCGCCCGGCCTGTATCCGAGCGGGGGCCATCCGCGCGGGCGTCGTCGCGTTTCTCGTGGTCGCGGGCGCGCACCCCCCACTTGGGGGGGCCCCCCCCCCCCCCTAGGCCGCCCAGGGCGCCTCGCGACCCCGCGCGCCCCCCCCCCCCCCCCC
>JBKJXM010000276.1:0-2845 GCA_046716305.1 Candidatus Eiseniibacteriota bacterium | reverse complement strand
GGACAAGGCGGGGCAGGCGCCGGCCGCGACCTTCATGGGGAAGGTCATAGATCCCAAGGCCAAGCCGGTCGAGGGCGCCCAGGTGACCCTGATCAAGGCCGACGATGCCGCGGTCACCTTCTCGGCGGTCACCGACAAGAAGGGCGAGTTCACGATCCTGGCGACCACTGCCGGCAACTACCGGTTGCGCGCCGAGCTCACCGGGCTCGGCCCCGGCGAGCGGCCCGTCGTCGCAGAGCTCGGCATGCTCTACAAGGACGCCGACCTCCAGCTCGGCGACGAGGCGAACTACAAGGCGAACCTCGCGATCGAGTCGTTCAATGCCGGCGTCAAGTCGCTGCAGGCCAAGAAGCCCGAAGAGGCGGTCGAGCACTTCAAGCAGGCGCTGGTGAACAACCCGAACCTGCCGCAGGCCCACTACGCCATGGCCGCGGCGCTCCACGGCATGCAGAAGTGGCCCGAGGCGGCGGACGCCATCGACAAGTACGCCGCCGTGGCCCCCACCGACGATCGCCCCGAGTTCCACTCGCTGGCGTTCGAGCTCTACTTCGAGTCGGGTCAGGACGACAAGGCCAAGGCGCATCTCGCCAAGATCACCGACCCGGCCACCCGCGCCTCGCTCGCGCCTCGCGTCTACAACTCGGGAGTTCAGAAGCACAAGGCCGAGGACCTCGATGGCGCGATCGGGCGGTTCGAGATGGCTGCCGAGCTCGATCCCAGCTTCGCGCAGGCTTACCAGAACATCGCCGCGATCGAGTTCAACCGCCAGAAGTACAAGGATGCCCTGGAAGATCTCGACAAGCTCCTGAAGGCGAAGCCGGACTCCCCCGAGGGGCTGCGCATGCGGTTCTACTCGCTCCACGCGCTGAACGACGATCGCCAGAAGAGCGCGCTCAGCGCCTACCTGGCCAAGGCTCCCGGCAACGCCGCTGAAGAGGTAGCGAAGATGGGCGGCGACGAGTTCGAAGCCGGCCACACCGCCTCGGCGACCAAGCTCCTGGAAGCGCTGATCGCCGCCAAGCCGGACACCGCGGTGGCCTACTACCACCTGGGCCGGGCGCTCGCCTCCGCCGGCGCCAACGCCGGAGCGAAGAAGGAGCTCCAGCACTTCGTCGACATGGCGCCCAACCACCCCGACGCCAAGGCCGCGAAGCAGATGATCGCGGAGCTGTAACCGCCGGAACCATTGGAACGGATCCTTCGAACGGCCGGGTTAGTCCCGGCCGTTTGTTTGTGCGCCAGGCCTGGTGCCTGGAGCTGGGTAACCGGTAAGGGAAACCGAACCGGGAAGTGACTTGGGGGTGCAAGTCCCCTGCAGACCTAGATGACGGGAACCGCTAGCCGAACAGCAAGGGCGTCCGCCGCGAGGCGGAGTCCGAAGGAAGCTGGAGGCAAAGCTCCGGCCCGAGGAACACGAAGCGCATACGAGGCGTCGGCGCGGTGGGCGAGAGGGCAAACGCACTCAAAGCCCGAAGGTCATCCGGACCGAGTCGGCGTAGATGCGACGGGTGAATGGAGTGACAGTCACGCGCCTTACCCTGGGAGACTTCAGACTCTGCCGCGAGGCTAGGAGCGTCGAAAGGCGCGCCGATGGGGTTTGAGGAGTCAGCCGAGGCCGTAGTAGTCGGACGCGTGGTCCGGTGAAGGGCCGAACGAGTCGAGCCGAACCGGTGCTGACCATTCGCGGGTCGAGGTAGAGGCAGAAGTGATGGCTGAGATGCCACGGCCGAGCGCGGGGGCAGGCGGCGGAACCGCCGATGACCGAGCTCGTGCGCCTCAAGCGATCCCGGCATGGGAGGGAACGACTCTTCGACCGCGTGAGCCACGACGTGCTGATGGCGCGTCTGGCTCGCCGCATCGAGGACAAGCGCATCCTGCGACTGATTCGCCGCTATGTTCAGGCCGGTCTACTCGAGGGCGGTCTGGTGTCGCAGCGCGTGGAGGGAACGTCTCAAGGTGGGCCACTCTCGCCGCTTCTGTCGAACGTCCTGCTCGATGAGCTGGATCGGGAGCTGGAGCGTCGGGGTCACCGCTTCGTCCGCTACGCCGACGACTGCAACGTCTACGTGCGGTCCAAGCGAGCGGGCGAGCGGGTGATGGCCTCACTGGAACGGTTTTTCGCCGAGCGTTTGCGGCTGATGGTGAATCGGGCCAAGAGTGCGGTCGACCGTCCGTGGAGGCGGAAGTTTCTCGGCTACACGGTCACGGCCCATCGCGAGGCCAAGCTGCGGGTGTCTCCAGAATCGGTGCGCCGATGCAAGGAGAAACTGCGGCCGCTGCTGCGAAGGGGTCGCGGCCGAAGCGTCGGCGGGACGATCAAGGACGTCACTCCGATCCTGGTGGGGTGGGTCCGCTACTTTCGCCTCGCCGAGGCGCGGGTGAGCTTCGAGGACCTCGACAAGTGGCTGCGACACAAGCTGCGCTGCATCGTGTGGCGTCAGTGGAAGCGGCCACGAACCCGAGCCCGCGAGCTCATGAAACGGGGTCTCGACCCCGACCGCGCCAGGATCTCCGCTTACAACGGTCGCGGACCCTGGTGGAACGCTGGTGCGTCCCACATGCACGCGGCCGTCCCGACGCGCTGGCTCACTCAGCTCGGCCTACCGAGCCTTCTCGACGAGCATCGGAGGCTTCAGTGCTCGGCTTGAACCGCCGTGTACGGAACCGTACGCACGGTGGTGTGGGAGGACGGGGGGCGTGAGCCCCCCTCCTACCTGATTCAGATCTCTTCCGCTACCGGCGCCTGGCCAGGATCCGCTCGAGCTGGGCACGATCGGTGCGCACCTTGGCCACCGGCACGCCGTCACGTAGGAGCACGGGCACCGACTCTCCGAAGCGCTCCCGC
>JBKJXM010000275.1:0-7895 GCA_046716305.1 Candidatus Eiseniibacteriota bacterium | reverse complement strand
CTGTACGGGCCGCCAGCCGCCGCAACCGGAGGATTGTTCCCGGCCGTAACGGTGATCGTGATGGTCTCGCAGTCGTTGGCGTTGCCGTCGCTCACGCAGAAAGTGAGCGTGTAGATACCGGCGTCCGACGGCTGGGGCGTCCAGTTGAAGGCGCCCGTGGTGGTGTTGTACGTGGCGCCCGGAGGCAGCGCCGGAGAGACGGAAAACGCGAGGACGTCGTCGACCGTGTCGCCGTTGTCCGATGCCGTCGTGACGAAGTTCAGGTTCACGAACGCGTTCGCCGACTTGTTGCCGATCGGGTCGAGCGTCGGACCCACGTTGCCCTGGCCCGATACGTTGACCGTAAAGTCGCCATTGGACGCGTTGCTGTGCACGGTGATCATGTCGGATGAAGCGACGCCCGTCGACGGCGTGTAGACGACCGTCATGAATTCGCCGCTGTGAGCTGCCACCGTCATGGAGCCGAACGAGACCGCGTACTGCCCGCTCGTGACCGTGGCTCCGGTGATGGTCAGGTTGGTGTCGCCCGTGTTGCTGATCGTGAACTGGAAGCTCGACGAAGAGCCGGCGTTCACGACCCCGTAGTTGTGCCCCAGCGGACTGATCGAGATGACCGGCCCGCTGACGGCCGCAGCGCGTGCCGCTGCACCAGAGGCAAGCGCGATCTCCGACAGGTTCTTGCCCTGGCCGGCCGCGGCGAAGCCGGGCAGCGCGAAGGTCAGAAGCCCGAGGAGAGCGACGAGTAGATAAGCTCGGTTGCGCATTTCTTGTCCTCCCTCAAACGAACCACGAAACTTGGACGCGGGTGCGAAGTTTGCGTTTCAGACTGCTTACAGCTTGCTCACAACCGAAACCGCCGGCTGCTCACCTCCTCTCGAGCTGATACTCAGATGTGATGTTCCGTTCATTTTTGAAACCAGAGTCGACGGCCCCGACCGCGGGTCATCGGACGTTCACCAAAAACTCGGCCTTCATCGCGCTCGCGCGCTGCGAATTGGGATTGCGCGCCAGCGCTTCGTCGATGCGCCGGGCCGCTTCGTCCCGGTCCCCCCGCTGGATGGCGAGAGCGGCCAGGTTGAGCAGCGGATCGACGAAATCGCGGCGGCCGCCGCTGGCGGCCTCGAACGCGCGCTGCGCGCCTGCGGTATCGCCCGCGCGCACGAGCGCCACGCCCAGATCGTTTCGAATCTCCGCGTAGTATGGGTTCTGCTCCAGTGCCAGCGTGAGCTCCCGGGCCGCGGCGCGGTCTCCCTCGGAGCCGAAGCGGTCCTGGTTGGCCAGATAGAGACGGGCCAGCTCGTGCCGCGTCACCGGATCGCTGGAATTGGCCGCGATCGCGAGCCGGTAGTAGGACTCGGCCTCGCCGAGCCGCGCGGCCCGCGCTTCGGGAGCGACGGTCGCGGCGGTGGCGGCCGATGCTCCCGCGGCGCCGATGGCGTAGCGGTCGTCCCAGGGCGCCAGGCGCGCGGCCTTCGCGTATTCGGAAATCGCGGCCGGCGCGTTCCCCCGGCGGAGGTCATCGCGGCCGGCGAGAGCGGAAGATGCCGCCGCGGCGCTCACGAGGCTCAACGAAACCGACGCGAGGACGACGACCAGGCCCAGGGCGCCCAGCCAGCGGCCCCGGCGGCTCTCGCGCGCCGAGCCCGCCCGGGAACCGGGGGCCGTCGCGACAAGGAGCCCCGCGTTCGCCGCAAACACCGCGCCGTGCGCGGCGAACGAGAGATTGTCCTCGAAGAAGGCGTGCGCCAGGAGGGCGACGAGGGAGGCAAGAAGCCCGGCCGAGAGGAGACGGGCCTCGGCCGGCGCGCCCGATCCGAGAGCCGCGAGTCCCCCGGCCAGGACTACTCCGGTGAAGAACAGGAACGCGGCGAGACCCAGGACGCCACGCTCACTCAGGGTTTCGAGGTAGAAGCCGTGCGCCTGGTCGGCGGTGCGCCCGCCTTCCGCCTCGAGGCGCTTCATCGTGTCGCCTTTGGATCGGTCGAACGCTTCGCGGAACGTGCCGACGCCCCATCCGGCCACCGGACGGGCCGCGGCCGCCGACATGGCTCCCGACCAGACCGCGCGCCGCATGGCGCCGCTTCCCTCGCGCTCGGGATCGAACGGAAGATTCCACGAGCCGGAGGAGGATGGGCGGGGAGACAGGCGGGCTGCGACGGACGGAAGGGCGGCGATCATGGGAAGCGCGACCAGGACGGCCGCGATCGCCGCCAGCGCGGGCTCGGGCCGGAGGGCCGGCCACCGCACGAAGAGCGCCGCCAGAGTCAGGAGGCCGGCGCCCAGGCCGATCCACGCTCCGCGCGAGTACGTCGTGACGAGCGAGAAGGCCAGGATCAGCACGGCGAGCAGGAGCGCGAAGCGAAGCGCCCGGTCGTGCGCCGCGAAGGCGAGAGTGATCGCCAGCGGAATCGAAGCGATGAGGAACCCGCCTAGACGGTTCGGCTGGCCGAACGGTCCGAGCGCGCGCCCGGGATAGCTGCTCTCGCTGGGAATGAGATCGGGGCGGAAATGCTGCGCGATGCCGAGGAGGGCCACCGGAACGGCGGCGAGAATCTCGACCAGGGCGGCCACACGGATCCAGCGGACGCCGCGAATCAAGAGCGCCGCCGCGAGAAAGAGGCCCAGCATCGCGAGTACGTTGAGCATGGCTTCCAGGCTTTTTCCCCGGTGAACCGACACCACCGCCGAGAACGCGGTTATGAGAGCGAGTAGAATGGAAGCGGTCGCCGCGCGAGCGCCCCATCGGCTGCTTGCGAGAGCGCCCCGCGCGCTCGCCAATGCCACCGCGCCGAGTGCAGCCAAGCCCAGCACGCGAAACGCGAGCTGTCCCAACGGCTGCTCGGAATTGGACACCCAGGGCGTGAAACCCAAAATCGCGACCAGGGTAATAAGTGCATAGAGGTTAGATGCGTCTCCGCCGACAACAGCGCTCGCCCTCGGGTGGGACGACGCCATCCTCCCTCCAGTGCGCTACTTCCAGCCCTAAGTGCTCTCTCAGCGCGGATTTATTGCACGAGCCAGTATAGCAACAGCACCACCTGGAGTCAACTAAAAAAGCTTTACAGTCACGGCTGGTAGCGAGTTATGGCGTCACTGTCGTCACTTTTTTCGCTCCGTAGCCTCCCCCGATTCGCCCACACCCCTCAAAACCTCGGTTCCCACGTGCTCCCGGAATGCGTACCAGCTACCGAGGATGATCAGAGGGAGGAGCTGGGTCGCGTGGTAGAGAACCCCGTAAGCCAGCGCCTCAGCTCCCCCTACCCCCATCAATCCCAGCCCTACCACCCAGGCTCCCTCCATGACCCCTACGAAACCCGGGGAGGAAGGGATCATGATCCCGACACAGATGATGAAGGCGAGGAGAAATGGCGCCCAGATGGGCAGATTCAGCCCCAGGCTGGCCGCAACTAGCTGGAACACCGCGGCGTTGACGATCCACATGAGGAGCGTCCAGCCGGATGAGCGGACCAGCACCGCGGGCCTCGCGATGGCCCGAATCCCCTCTCCGAAGGCCGGAATCGCGCTCGCCATCGCGCGCCGCGGACGGGCGGGGAGCCGGCTCAGGATCGGCCAGTCCGCCGCCGCGGTCTGCCACCCACGAAGGCGGTGGAAGACCAGGAGCAGAGCCGCCGCGGCGGCCGCGATGCCCAGTGTGACGACACCGCTCCAGCGGAACCAGTCGGGCAAGGGAGCAACCAGAAGCGACAACGACCAAAAAACGCCCAGCGCCGCCAGGTCCAGAACCCGCTCGACCGCGACAGATCCGAGGACGGTCGCGGCCGAAATCCGCTCGGTTCGCGAGAGGGCATAGGCGCGAACCAGCTCGCCGAGGCGCGCGGGAAGGGTGTTGATCGCCAGGAAACCGATCATCGTGGCCGCGAACAGGCGGCCGAGAGGCGGGCGGCGGAGTGGCGCCAGGAGCTCCCCCCACCGGACCGCCCGGACCAGGTAGCCCGCCACCGTCGCGGCGCAGGCCGCGAGGAACCAGACGGGGTCCGCGCTCCGGACGCGCCGCCAGGTGTCGGCCGCGTCGATGGCGCGCAGGAGCAGGACGACCGCCGCCGCGCTCATCGCGATGCCGAGAATGGTCAGCCACACCCGGGCGCGGCTCATCGCTCGGCGTGCAGGGCGCGTCCCAGGTAGAGCGCGGCGAGCAGCGGGATCCAGACCTCGTGCGGCCCCACGAACGCGAACCCTTTCCCACCGGCGCGCAGGGGGCGCTCAAGAACGTTCTTCTCGGGGCGGTAGTGGCGGATCTGGTCGAACGACGCGGCGAGGAAACGGCTCGCGGGGTGGCCGAGATTCCGCACCGTGGAGAGCGCCTTCAGGAACACCTCGGGCATCACCACGGCTGATCCGAAGTTCAGGACCACGCCGTCCTCCAGCTCCCGGAGCGCGGCGGCGAAGATCCGGAAGTCCTCGTGCGTCGCGGTGCCCGTGGCGGCGGGATCGAACGAGGGATGCTGGTGGATCGTGTCGGTGCCGATCGCGACATGGACCGTGACCGGCAGGCCGCGGGCCACGCCCTGCGCTAGAAGGCTCAGCGAGAGATGCGGCGCGTCCGCGTCCAGGATGAATTCGCCCAGGGCCTCCCCCATCCCCAGCCCGCGCTTCGCCCCGTCGTTCACCGCCTGGTTGAACAGGACAGGCGTCTCCTCCACCAGGCCGAACTGCCCGGTGAGGAGCGTCTCTTCCACGGGCTCGGAGGTGCTCCCGAAGAAGGCGATCTCGAAATCGTGGATGGCCGCTGCGCCGTTCATGGCGATCGCGGTGAAGGCCCCCGCCTCGATCAGGGAGAGGAGGGGCCGCTGCACCCCGGTTTTCACGACGTGGCCGCCCAGCATGGCGACGGCGGGCCGCCCCGCGGCCCGCGCGAGCACCCACCCCTGGATCAGCTCGCGGAGGGCGCTCCCCGCGAGCAGGTCGGGCAGGAACTGGTCGAAGGAGCCGACCGGCGCCGCGGGATCGGGCGCGGGGGCGAACTGCTCGATGCGCACCTTGGTGGGCCGCTTGGACACCGAGATGGTCCGAACGCCGCGGAGGTCCAGCCGCTCGTGCCGCGTCATTTCGCCCGCTCGAAGAACAGCCGCATGTCGGTGAGGCTGACCGAAATGGATCCGACCGGGACCTTGGTCTTCACGAGGACGGGGATGCGGCGGGTGTCGTCGCTCAGCCACACGAGGATGCTTCCACTCGATTTGAACACGCCCTCGGTCTTGAGCACGGGCTCCACCAGAACGCAATCGAACTTCCCGGCGGGAACCTCGATCCGCTCCCGCCGGAGCACCTTCACCTCCATCTCGTACGATTTCCGATTGTCGTGGGTCGGAATGGAGAGCGTCGAGCCGGTGGTGAGGGGCTGCGTCCGGACGTAGTAGAACGCCGAGAGCACGTCGTGCACCCCTGGCGGAATGTCGAGCGTCGGGCCGCCCGCGTAGATCGCCTGATGCCGCTCCTGGTCGAAGCGGACGTCCAGGTCCTGCTTGTAGCCGCCTTCGCGCAGGTGCTTCACGAAGCGGCGGGAGACGAGCGACTCGGCATCGATGAACGACTCGGCGCGGTCGCGCACCTTGTAGAACTTGGAGACGAACGAGTTCGATTCGGTCTTGGAGACGATCCGGTAGGCGCGGTGCCCGTCCACAGTGTGGAGATTCTGGACCTGCATCAGGCTGGAGCCGCCGTTCAGCCCGTTCCACTCGATCGAGAACTGGAAGTACTCCCCGATCCGCCACGGCACCGGGGCGAAGCGCTTCCGCTCCGCCGCGGAGATCCACGAGCCGAACCCGGAGGAATCGCCCGCCGCGCCGCCGGTCCCCGTCGATTCAGACCGGACCGCTGAGGCCAGGGCGCCGGAGGCTTGGGCCCCGGATTGGGCCGTTGAAGAGGCTACGACCGCGGCGGCGACGGGGGCCAGGACGAGCCACGCGGCCAGGGCGGTGCGTCGGCGTCGGGGGCGCTCCGGTTCTCGCAACGATCTCTCCTTATATAGATGCCTGATAGGTGCCTTCGCGCCCTCGGCGGCCGGGCCCACCCCTATATACCCCGCGCCGGCCGAGCCTGTGCCCGCCGGGCCGGCCCGATGCGCCCCGCGCCGGCCGGCCAACGGCGGTCAGCGGCCGGTGTGGCCGAAGCCTCCGGAGCCCCGCGCGGACGCGGAGAGCGAGTCCGCCACCTCCACGCGCGCCTGCGTCACGGGAGCGATGACGAGCTGCGCGATCCGGTCGCCTCGTTTCACGACATAGGGCTCGGACCCCCAGTTCAGGAGCAGCACGGTCACCTCGCCGCGGTAATCCGAGTCGATCGTCCCCGGCGCGTTCGGGAGGCCGATGGCGTGGCGGAGCGCGAGACCGCTCCGGCCCCTCACCTGCCCCTCGTGGCCGGACGGTATCTCGATCTGGATTCCCGTGGGAACCGCGGCCACGCGTCCGGGGAAGAGCGTCAGCTCCTCCTCGATGGCCGCGCGCAGGTCCATCCCCGCGGCGTGCTCGGTGGCGTAAGCGGGGGCCCCGACGGCGTGCGGCAGGAGCGTGACGCGGACGGGGAGGCCGGCGCTCACGCCACCTCGCGGTGGTTCAGGTCAGCGGCGGAGAACGCGCCGTGCGCGTTCGCCCCCAGCGCCACCAGGGAGAGGCGGTCGCGGTCGAGCACGCGCGCGGCCATGGCGCGGACGTCCGCGGCGGTGATCCGGTCGATCATCTGCACCAGCTCGTCCACCGCGAGGAAGCGCCCGCTGTAAAGGATCGAGCGGGCGATCCGGTGCATGCGGTTCGACGTGCTCTCCAGGCCCAGCAAGAGGCTCCCCTTGAGCTGCGCCTTCGCGGACGCGAGCTCGTCGGGAGAGATCCCGTCGTTCACGATCCGGTCGAACTCCTCCAGCGTCAGACGGACGGCCTTCCGCCCCTGCGACGGATGGACGCTCATCGCCGCGCAGAAGATGCCGGCGTCCTCGTAGGAGTCGGAATACGTGTAGACCGAATAGGCGAGGCCCTCCTGCTCCCGCACGCGCTGGAAGAGGCGCGAGGACATGCCGCCCCCCAGGACCGTGGAGAGAAGCACCAGGGCGTAGCGCTCGGGGTCTTCCTGGCGGAGCCCGGGCGCCCCGATGCAGAGGTACTGCTGCGCCAGGTCGCGAACGTGGTGGATGACGTCCCGCCCGCCTTCCTTTTCGGCCCTCGGCACGTCGCCCAGAGCGGGACCGGCCGGCGCCCCCTCGAAGTGGCGCGCGACCAGGTCCACGACGCGGGGCCACTCGAACCGGCCCGCGACGGCGACGACGAGGTTCCCGGCGGTGTAGTGACGCCGGTGATACGCCTCGACCTGATCCCGCGTGAACGAGGAGACCGTCTCTTCGCTCCCGAGGATCCGGTTCCCCAGCGGATGCCCGTTCCACACGACGTCCGCGAAGAGGTCGTGCACGCAGTCGTCGGGCGTGTCGTCGTAGTTGTGGATCTCCTCGGCGACGACCTGCTTCTCCTTGGCCACGTCCGCCGGGTCGAGGCGCGGCGACAGGGCCACGTCGGCCAGCACGTCCACCGCCAGGTCCAGGTGCTCGTCCAGGGCCCGGGCGTAGAAGCAGGTCGACTCGCGCCCCGTGAACGCGTCCAGGTGCCCGCCCACCGACTCTAAGGAGAGGGCGATCTGGTAGGCGTCGCGGCGGCGCGATCCCTTGAAGACCATGTGCTCCAGGAAGTGCGACATGCCCCCCTCGGCGGGGGTCTCGTGGCGCGCGCCGACCTTGAGCCAGACGCCGATCGCGAGGGAGTGGACGGAGTCCATCTCCTCGCCGATCACCGTCAGCCCCGAAGGCAGCACGGTCTTATGAAAGCGGCCCGGGTCGTTCATCTCTCTAGTCCTGGGGCTAGTCCTGGGGCTCGCGCAATGGCCCGCCCGAGGGC
>JBKJXM010000274.1:0-2945 GCA_046716305.1 Candidatus Eiseniibacteriota bacterium | reverse complement strand
TAGACATCTACGCGCTGGGGTGCGTGGCCTACTGGCTACTGACGGGCAAGCTCGTCTTCGATGCGGAGACGCCGGTGAAGATGAAGCTGCGGCACATCCAGTCGGTGCCCGTGCCCCCGTCCGAGGTGAGCGAGATCGACATTCCGCCGGAGCTGGATCGGATCATTCTCCAGTGCCTCGCGAAGAGCCCCGCCGACCGGCCCGACGCCATGCAGCTATCCCGCGAGCTCGCCGCGATCGAGTGCGGCGTGGCGTGGACCCGCGAGCGCGCCGAGGAGTGGTGGCAGACCCACGTTCCGGTGGAGGCGCCCTTCACCGAGCTAAAGCCCAAGACGCCGCTCGCGGAAGTGCACGCGGACAAAGCGCCGCTCACTCCGGCGGAAGCCGCTTCCCTCGAAGCTCCTCTAGCTTCAGAGAAATAGACGCGTTGGATTTGAGGAGCGCATCCAGCGCCTCCTCGGTCGGGCGCGCGGGCTCGCCGCGGCGCGGCCGGTTGTCCTCCAGGTAGGGCCAGAGCGGCCGGCGGATCGCGGGCGGCAGCGACGATTCCAGATACTCCAGCGCCGTCGCGCGAAGCAGATGGTCGTCGGTGTGGAGCCCCTGGAACGCGATGCGGAGCGGCTTCCGCGGCAGGACCAGCGCGAGCAGCGTGAACACGTGCTCCAGGCTCCGGTTCGCGCGATCCCGCACCACCTCGTCCATCACCGGCGACCACGCCTCATCGTCCATTCGATCCAGAAGATTCCGGCTCTCCCAGACGCCGGCCGCCGACTGGATCTCCCGGAGCACCGCCGCGAAAACATCCTGCGGCGATACCCAGCACGTGGAGTCCACGTCGAGCAGATGCGCGAGGCCGCGGCCGCAGCGGTAGCGCACCTCGAAGCGCTTGTCGGCCAGGCCGCGAAGGAGCCCGTCCGTCGCGCGCCGGTCCGGGATCGCGCCCAGGACGAGCGGGATCCGGCGCCTTATCGCGAAGTCGGTGTCGGGATTCAGGAGGAGTTCGATGAGGGGCTCGACGGCGTCGGGGCCTGCTTCGCGCAGCGCCGCGATCGCGGGCTGGGCCACCTCGTTCCACGCGAGGAGCGGAACCGCGTGCGGCACGAAGTCGGCGGTGAGCGGGCCAGCGCGGAGGCCGCGGAGGGCGCGGCGCGGATAGCGGCTCAAGAGGTCGCGGATCCGCATCAGCTCCCCGGCGGCCGCGTCCTCGGCGGTGTCCTCGTCGTCCCCATGGCTCGCGGGAGAGTGCCGCGGCGCGTGGCCCGTCATGGTCTGGAGCAGGATGTGGCGCGTCGTGGAGTCGTTCACGCCCGAGAGGTCCAGGTGCAGGGCGCGCGAAACCAGGCCGCGGGCCAGCGTCAGCACGTAGCCGGCGTGGAGCCGCCACGCGACAAAGACGCCGGCCACGGAGAGGACGACCGCGATCGAAAGGAGCATGGCGCCCTGGAGCGGCATCGAGAGGAGGACGATCCCCTGCGCGATCCCCGCCGCCAGAAGGTCGCCCGAGCGGGACGCGCCGACGTCCACCACCGACTTGATCGTCCGCTTGTCGCGGGCGGGCACCGGCGTGAAGAGCACTTCGTAGCCGCCGCGATAGAGCGAGTTCGAGAGCACGGAGTCGGTCCCTCGCGCGACCACGACGCTGGTGAGCCCCGGGATGACGATGGCCCCGGCCGCGGTCGCGGCCATGCTCGCGGGGAGGACCGCCGCGGCCCTCGCCGGCCCCAGCTTTTCCAGCGCGAACCGGCTGAACGTTGCCTGGACGATCACGGTGAGGAGCGCCATGCCGGTGTAGAAGGCGGCGAAGAAGCGGAGAAGCGGGGGCCCTTTCCCGAACACATCGGTGGCGCGTCCTTTGAACACCAGGTCGATCAGCCCCTCGCTGATCGTGACCAGCAGCACCAGCGCGATCAGCCCGCGGATGTAGGGCGTGGCGAGGAGCGCGCGGAGTCCGGATGGGGGCGCGGCGCCCTCGCGGGGCCGATCGGGGGCGCTCACGACCTCGAGAGCGGTGTTGAGGCGCAATACCCCGGCGGCGCACACGACGTGGAACGTGGCGAGCACCGGAAGCATCGCGGTCACGGGAAGCACGTTGCTCACCTGCGCGGCCGCGAGCCCCCCGAGCAGCCCGCCGACCGTGCCGGCCGCGGTGATGCGAGCCAATTGCCGCTTCGCCGAGCGCGGGTCGAAGCGTTCGTTCAGATAGGAGTAGAAGCTGGAGACGAGGAGCGCGCTGGAGCAGCCGTAGTGCAGATAGACGAAAACGGCAGCGACGCGGGGTGACGCAAAGGACACTGCCCACTCCACGATGAGGAGGCCCGCGCTGACGGTGAACGCGGCCGGCACCACGCGCTCCGGACCCCATCGCGTGAAGGCACGCGTGGAGGCGAAGGCGAGCGCCACGGCCAGGATGGAGGTGGCCATGATCATGGCCGGCAGCGTGGTGACGGGAAAGTTGGTGAGGAAGTAGGCGTCGCGGGTCGCCCGCGCCCCCACGTGGTAGGCGATCATGGCGGTCGCGGTCGCCAGCATGGCGGTGTCGGCGGTGCGCGTGCTTGTTGGGGCCGCAGGAGGAGTCATGAGATCACCGGTCGTTTCGGATCAGGAGAAAATCTTGACGTACTCCCGATAGCGAAATTTCCTGTACCTGGCCTGGCCTGTGTACTCCACAAGAATCTTGTGCTCCAACATCCGCCTGACGAGCCCATTGGCGGCTTGGAAACTTGTCCCCGTCATCTCTTGCACTCGCTTCACAGTAGTGATTGGCCGGGAATATAGCTTCTCGAGCACGCGGAGCGCGTTCCCGGCTCCGCGACCGAATTCCTCCACGATAAGACCCCGATGCCTCTCTCGGAGGGATACGATTCGGCGTGTCGTGGTTGTGGCTTCATTCGCGACTTCGGCAATGCCTCGCAGGAAGAAGGCAATCCAGCCCTCCCAGTCACCCT
>JBKJXM010000273.1:0-6723 GCA_046716305.1 Candidatus Eiseniibacteriota bacterium | reverse complement strand
AATCCTGAGAGGCCAGCGCGCGCGGGGCGGGAGCTTGAGCGGCGCGGCCCGGAACAAGAGCCCCAGCACCAGGACGACGACGACGTAGGCGCCGAACCGGTGTGCCATGTGGATCCCCAGCAGGCCGTGCATCGGCGGGAGCCACATCCCCTGGCACGTCGGGAAATCGGGGCACGCGAGCGCCGCGCCCGACGACGAGACCCACCCGCCGAGGGCGACCTGGACGAGCACCGCCCACGTGGCGATCCGGGCCCAGAGCGCGATCCCCCGCCGCGTTCCCGGATCCACCTGCCCGCCCGTGGCCTCTCCGGCCGCGGCCGCCGGGGACGCCCCCGCGGGGTCCTCGGCATCCCGCGCGATGAGGGCCATCCGGAGGAGGACGGCGAAGAAGAGGAACGCCAGCACCAGGTGCGCGACCACGCGGTCCACGGGCAGCTCGTCCAGCACCACCCGGGCCCCCAGGAAGATCTGGAGCGCCAGCGCGACCAGGGCGAGGACGGCCAGGCCCGAGAGACGGCGCCGCCAGACCGGGCTCCGGAACACCGTGACGGCCGCCGCGAGGGTGGCGAACCCGACCAGCATGGCCAGCACGCGGTGGACGTACTCGATCAGGACGTTCGGCTGCGGGCGCGGGATCAGCTTCCCGTGCGCGAGCGGCCAGTCGGGAATGGCGAGCCCCGAGCCGGAGAGGCGGACGATCCCGCCCCAGACGATGAGCACGAACACGAGGAGCAGCGTGACGCGGAGGATCGAGGTCAGGCGGCCGGAGGCGGCGTGCATGGGGTGCGCGGCGCGCGGAGCGCCGCGGTCCTCCCTCCCGCTACCGGATCACCGGGATGCGCGCGAAGTTCTCGGGAGGAGGCGGCGAGGAGACCGTCCACTCGAGCGTCTTGTTGAACTCCGCGTGGTCCCAGGGATCGACCGGCGCGCGGCGCCCGCGCCAGAGGCTGGTCAGGACGTTGATCAGGAAGATCGACATACCGATGAAAAGAATGACGGCGCCGACGGTGGCGATGTGGTTCAGCCCGGTGTACTGCGGCTGATAGGTGTAGATGCGCCGGGGCATCCCGTACATCCCCATCAGGTGCATGGGCATGAAAACCAGATTCATGCCGATGAACGCGCACCAGAAGTGCACCTTGCCCCAGACCTCGTGGTACATGCGGCCCGACATCTTCGGAAACCAGTAGTAGAACCCCGCGAAGATCCCCATGAGCGAGCCGCCGAAGAGCACGTAGTGCAGGTGCGCCACCACGAAGTAGGTGTCGTGCACCTGGACGTCGAACGGCACCAGCGCCAGCCACACGCCGGTGATGCCGCCGATGATGAAGAGCGCGATGAAGCCCAGCGCGAACAGCATCGGCGTCCGGAAGCGGAGCGACCCGCCCCAGATGGTCGCGAGCCAGGACCAGATCTTGATGCCGGTGGGCACCGCGATGACCATGGACGCGAACGAGAAGAAGAAGCGCAGCTTGGGGTCGATCCCGGACACGAACATGTGGTGGCCCCACACGAGGAAGCCGATGATCCCGATCCCGGCCGTCGCGAGCACCATCCCCGTGTAGCCGAAGAGCCGCTTGTCCGAGAAGGCGGGGAGCACCTGGGAAACCATCCCCATCGCCGGAAGGACCATGATGTAGACGGCGGGGTGCGAATAGAACCAGAAGAGGTGCTGCCAGAGCACCGGGTCGCCTCCGGACGCCGCGTGGAAGAACCCCGTCCCGAAGAGCCGGTCCGTGAGCAGCATGGTCAGGCCGCCCGCGAGCACCGGCGTCGCGATCAAAATGATGGTCTGCGTGATGAGGACGTTCCAGCAGAACATCGGCATCTTCATCAGGCTCATGCCGGGCGCCCGGAGATTCAGGACGGTGACTACGAAGTTGATCCCGCCCAGGATCGACGAGAGGCCGGCCAGATGGAGTCCCAGGATCCAGAGGTCCACCCCCGGCCCCGGAGAGAACTGCCGGTCGGAAAGCGGCGGATAGTTGGTCCAGCCGGCCGCCGCGGCCCCTCCCTGCAGGAGGAGACTCACGAGCATGAAGCCGCCCGCCGGGACCAGGAGCCAGAAGGAGATCGCGTTCAGTCGCGGGAATGCCATGTCCCGCGCACCGATCTGGATCGGCAGAACGTAGTTGGAGATGCCCGCAAGCACCGGGATGGTCCAGAAGAAGACCATGAACGTCCCGTGCAGGGACATGAGCTGGTTGTAGACCTCGGGGTGGAGCAGCTTCAAGCCGGGGCCCGAGAGCTGCGCGCGCATGATCATGGCGAAGATGCCCGCGATGAAGAAGAAGGTGAACGAGAGCCAGATGTACATGACCCCGATCAGCTTGTGATCGGTGGTCAGCAGATACTTCATGATCCCCGAGCGCGGCTTCGGGGCCGGGTGGGCGTGAGCGGCCCGCTCGGCATCAGTCCAGGTACCGGCTTCCATTCCTCTAGGCTCCCCTCTTCTTCTGCTCGATCCAGCGGGCGAATTCTTCGGGCGGGACCACCCTCACGTCGATCAGCATCTCCGCGTGAAGAACGCCGCAGAGCTCGGCGCACTGCCCGCCATAGGTGCCCGGCTTCGCGACCTGAAACCAGGTGTGATTCACGCGGCCGGGGTTGGCGTCCATCTTGACGCCGAAATCCGGGACGAACCAGCTGTGCACGACGTCGATCGACGTCACGTCGGCCGCCACGATCTGCCCCGCGGGAATGACGAGGGGCTCGTTCGCGAAGACGACTCCGTACTTGGGATAGCGGTATTCCCAGAACCACTGGTGCCCGACGATCTCGACGGTCAGGTCCGACTTGGGAACGGTCTCCAGATACTTGAGCGTCGTGAAGGACGGCCCCGAGAGAAAGATCATCGCCAGCGTCGGAATGGCCGTCCAGACGATCTCCAGCTTGATGTTCTCGTGGAAGGTGGCCGCCTTGACGCCCGGCTTGGCCCGGAAGCGGAGAATGGCGACCAGGAGGATCCCCTCGGCCACGATCGTGAAGAAAGCCGTGACCCACACGGCCTTCCAGAAGAGATCGCGCGTCTGCTCCGCGACGGGCGTGGCGGGATGGAGCAGCCATGCCCCGGCTGGAATGGCCACGAGGAGCCCGGCGGCGGCGAGCAGCGCGGCCGCGAGGGCATAGAAGGCCCGCGGTGCCGTCGGTTGGTGTCGCGGCGATTCGGGCATGCTAGCTCCGGGCGCGCGCGGCGCTTTCCAGCCGGGCGCGCAGCGATTGGGTATAGGTGGCCAGGGCGCGGATCTGCTCGAGGGTGAGATCCCCGTTCGGCGGCATCAGGCCCGGAAGGCCTCGGATCACGAGCTGCTCGAAGGCGGCCGGGTCATTCGTACGGGGCCTTCCCCGCCCCAGGGGAGCGGTGACGACGTAGGCGTAGGGCGCCGATCCGATCATCGCCGTCCGCACGCCGCCTTCTCCGGCCATCCCGTGGCATGACGCGCATCGCCGGGCGTAGAGCAGGGCCCCCTTGCTCGAATCGAGGGGTGCGCCCGTCGCGTGGTCGGCCGGCGCGGGTGTGGCCGACTCCGCCGGCTCCGCGATGAGCGCGATCGCGCGCTCGATCGGGAGCGTGTCCCCCGGCGCTCCACCGCCGGCGATCGCGGCCGGCGTGCCCTCGCCGCCCGGAGCCCCTTTCGGTCCTCCGAACTGGTCCAGCCAGGCGAGG
This sequence comes from Candidatus Eiseniibacteriota bacterium, assembly GCA_046716305.1. GTDB lineage: Bacteria > Eisenbacteria > RBG-16-71-46 > SZUA-252 > SZUA-252 > DASQJL01. The sequence goes on along the minus strand of JBKJXM010000273.1, from coordinate 3,056 downwards.
TCTTCGGGCCTGTCGGCTTCCTGCTTCTGCGTATCGAACGAGCGGATGTAGTGCGCGAGCGCGAACCGGTCCTGGATCGGGATGCCGGCGAACGGCGCCATCGCCGTGCCGGGGGATCCCGTTGTGATCGTCTGGACGATCCGGGCCGTGCCGCCGCCGTAGCGCCAGTAGCCCGCGGTGAAATCGCGCGGCTTGGGGTTGAGCGCGGACGCGGCGGGACCGTCCCCCTTCCCTCCCGTGCCGTGGCACGAGGCGCAGTTCACCGAGAAGAGGCTCTTCCCCGCCTCCACCTGCTCGGGGGTCGACGCGAGGAGCGCCGGCACGTCGACCGCCGAGGCTCCCGGTGTCCCGACGCGTTTCCCTTCGCCGCCGTGGCTCCCGCCGGCGCGAAGTCCGGCGCTGTACATGAGGCCCGCCAGCACGGCGAGCACGACGACCGTGAACACGAACTGCAGCGTGGCCAGAGTGGCCGCGAGACGGTCCGAATCCGACGGCGGACGCCGCGGACCGGGTGCGCCGTGACCCGCCTCGTTTCCGGCCCCGTGCTCGTGAAGATGGTCGGTCATCCGTGGAACCTCACGCTGGGCTCATACGAAGGATCTCCGACTGGCGCGACCGGGTGGCGCGAGAGGAATCCGGTGACGACCCATCCGAACAGCCCCAGGAAGCCCAGGGTGACGCCGATCTCGGTCCAGCCGAACACGACCCGCTCGGGCGAGAACGACGGGAGGATGATCCAGAACAAGTCGACCCACTGTCCGATGAGGATGATGGACGCGATGGTCATGAGACCCGCCTCGCTCTCCTTCACCTTCTGGTGCAGGAGCCCGAAGAACGGAATGCCGAATTTTAGCACCATCAGGAGGATTCCGACGCCGCCCCATCCGGTGTAGGTGCGCGGGATCAGCCACTCCGTCTCCTCGGGAAGGTTCGCGTACCAGATGAGCATGAACTGGGAGAACGCGATGTACATCCAGAAGACCGAGAAGGCGAAGAGGTACTTGCCCAGGTCGTGGTAGTGAAAGCGGTTCACGATGCCGTCGAGCGCCCCCTGGCGGCGGAGCAGCACGACGGTGATCGCGAGCAGGGCGAGGAAACTCTGCCAGGCCCCCGCGAAGCAGTAGACGCCGAAGATGGTGCTGTACCAGAGCGGCTCCAGCGACATCAGGAGGTCGAAAGCCACCAGGGTGATCGAGATCGCGAAGAAGACGACGAAAACCGGCGCGACGCGCAGGTTCCGGACCGTGAGCGAGGGATCCCGGGTCGCGTCCTGCCGCGTCGAGTTCCGGACGAAGTACCAGGCGAAGAGGCTCCAGGCGGCCAGAATCACGAGGTTCCGCATCGTGAAGAACGGAATGGAGAGGTAGCCCCCCTTGGTCACGTGCTCGGCCTCGATCGGATTGGTCACCGGCGGATTCGACCACACGTACAGCTTCGGCACGCCGATCAGAAGAACCACGAAGAGAAGGAGCGCCACCGGCAGGTACGACGTGAACGCCTCCGCCACGCGGCGCACGACCACGCTCCAGGTTGCCCCCACCAGGTAGTGGAGTGCCGTGAAGAACGTTCCGGCCACGCTGACGAAGAGGAAGTAGACGTAGCCGAGGAGAAAGGCCGCGTACGCGCGCGTGGGATCTCCGCCCGACTGGATCTGGATCACGAACGACGCGATCCCGAGCACGATGAAAATGCCGAACATGGCCCGGATGCCGCCCGGAATCGTGAGCGGCGGGGCCGGGCGGACCGGCGCGTGGGCAGCGGCGTGGGCCGAGGGGGCGGTCATCGGGTCGGGCTCGCGGCGTGGGGCGCGGCCGGGGCGGTGGACGCGGCGTGGGCGGCCGAGGTGTCGGCGCCCGCCTTGGGCGCGAGATCTCCCGGCAGCGGGTGCGCGGCGCGCTGCAGCGCGCGCACGTAGTGCGTCACCGCCCACCGGTCTTCGGGAACGATCTGCGAGGCGTAGCTGGGCATCAGATTCTGTCCCCGCGTGATGACGTGGAAGATGCGCCCGTCCGGCCAGCTCCGCACCTTGTCCGAGAAGAGCGTGGGCGGCATCGGGTAAATGGGAACGATATAGCCTTGCCCGTCCCCTTTTGGACCGTGGCAGACGACGCAGGTGTTCAGGTACACGCGCTGCCCGCGCAGGATCACTTCCGTCGTGCGCGGGAGGGGATTCTCCAGCTCCTCGCCGACGAGCGCCGTGTCCAGCTGGGCGTACCGATACGGCGTGAAGTCGCGCGGCACCGTGCCCGGCACCGGCGTCCGCTGGACCGAATAGCCCGGGCGGAGCGGGTCCTCGTCCTGGGCGTTCACGCGCGGCCCGTAGGCCATGTTCGGCATGTACTCGATCGCCGGCGACCGCTTCTCGCAGCCGGCCCCCGCCGCCGTCAGGGCGGCCAGCGCGGCCAGGATCAGCCCGGCCGAACGCCGCGGCCCGCGCGCACGCGCCGGGCTACCCACGGATCACCCTCAGATCGAGCGGCCGCGTCGACTGGAGAAAATGGATCGCGCGCGATTCGTTCCACTCGGGGCCGCTCTCCGGAATGAAGAGGCCGAACCGGTCGTTGGTCAGGTCGCGGTCCAGGATCGGCTCCCGGAAGTTCGGGAGTCCGCACGCCACGAGGAGCGCCGCGAGCGTCATCGTGCCGCCGAGCAGCACGCCCGACTCGAACGTGATCGGAATGAACGCGGGAAGCGACACCATCGGCTTCCCGCCGACGTTGATCGGCCAGTCGACGGCCGAGGTCCAGATCTGCAGGGCAAGCCCGCCGATCGCGCCGGAGAGGCCCATGACCAATGTGACGTAGGGCACCCAGGACTTCCCGATGCCCAGCGCCTCGGACAGGCCGTGGACCGGAAAGGGCGTGTAGGCGTCGACGTTCCGGAAGCCGTGCTCCCGGATCCGCGCGGCGGCTCCGAGGATCGCGTCCGGGTTGTCGTAGAGCGCGAGCACGCCGCGCAGCGGCTTCGGCTTCCGGAAGGGATTATACACGGGCGCGCTCCGGGTCGGTCGTCGTGGCGGGCACGCGCCCCGTAGCCTTCTTGGCGTTCCACAGCAC
>JBKJXM010000272.1:0-4853 GCA_046716305.1 Candidatus Eiseniibacteriota bacterium | reverse complement strand
TGGTAGAGGACGCCCAAGTTGGAGTGGGCCTCGGCGCAGGAGGGATCCGCCTGCACCGCGCGCTCCAGCGCCTGAACGGCGCCCCGGCGATCGCCGAGGTCGGCCCGCACCAGGCCCAGATTCACCCACGCGCGCACGCGCGCCCCGTCCAGGCGGACCGTCTCCTCGTAGGCGGCGCGCGCGGCGTCCCATTGCCCCTGGCGCGCCGAGTGAAGTCCCTTCCGGTACCACGCCTCCGGGTCGGTGGGTCCGTACTCGAGCGCCTGGCGGAAGACCAGGTCGGCCTCCTCGAACGAGCCGGTGCGCGAGAGGAGATCGCCGAGCGTGCCCAGGAGACCGACGTGCTTCGAATGGGCGAGGATTCCCTGGCGAAGAATCTCGATGGCGCGCTCGCGCTGTCCCTCGAGCGAGAAGATGCGCGCCGCCTGGAGCGCGTGCTCCGGGTCCGCGGCACCGCGCGCGAGATGCTCGGCAACCGTGAGGCTCTCTTCGTGCGCCGGCTCGGCGCCCGCGAGCGCTGCATCGTTGGGAAGGGGCATGGCGCGATCCACGCGCGGAGCCTAGGAAGGGGTGGGGGCGTTGGTCAATAGAAAAGGGCCTGGTGCGCCGTGGAGAGTGGATAGCGGCCGGGCGCTACGCGAAAAGCGGAACCGCCGCGTGCGACTAGCCGACTCGGATCAAAGCCCCGCGTGCGACTTCTTCGCCGCCGCGCGAGGCTTCTCTTCCATGACCTCGATCGTGAACTCGAACGTCACCCGCAGGCGGCCCGACTTCGGGAACGAGCCGAGGTCGATCGGGACCACGACCGACTTGCCGCCCGCCGAGACGGCGGAGACGGTCGCCGAGCGCTCGGACTCGTAAGACGACTCCCGCTCGATCTCGCCCTCGGAGAGGATCCCGTCCTCGTCCCTGGAGCGGACGATGCGGGACTCTTCGCGCTCGATGACCATGTCCTGATCGCCCAGGACCATCGGCTCATCGCGCGAGCTCGGACGGGACACGATGGGCTCTTCGCGCGGGCGCGGACGGGACACGACGGGCTCTTCACGGAACGGAGTGGGCTCCATGTAGCTCGGCGGCGCCTCGTCCAGCAGCGAATCATCCGCGAGCATCGGCGCCTCGACCTCGGGCTCCGGCTCGGGCTTCGGCTTGCCGCGCTTCAGGGCCTGGATCAGCTTGCCCTTGGTCGGCGTTGCCGTTTCCTTCTCGGCGGGGGCGCGGCGTGCGCCTCCGGCTCCGTCGCGCTCGATCACGTCCTTCGATATCCGCGACAGAAGAAGCTTGGACACGCCGCGCAGCGTTTCGAAGACACCGGTACCGTTCGCGGCCTGCGCCTCGAACGTCGGCACGTTCCACCGGTTCAGCTCCTTATTCATCTGCTCGATGGAGAGCGCCTCCGGCAGGTCGCGCTTGTTGAACTGGATCACCCACGGGATGGTCTTCAGCTCCAGCCCGTAGGCCTTGAGGTTCTGCTCGAGGTTGGTGAGGCTCTCGCGGTTCTCGGCCATCTTGTCGGGCGTGGAGTCGGCCACGAAGACGAGCGCGTCCACGCCCTTCAGCACGAGCTTCCGCGTCGCGTTGTAGTAGACCTGGCCCGGGACCGTATAAAGGAGGAAACGCGTCTTCATCCCCGACAGCTCTCCCAGATCGAGCGGCAGGAGGTCGAAGAAGAGGGTGCGGTCGGTCTGCGTCTTCATGGAGACCATGCGGCCGCGATTGGATTCCGGCACGCTGTCATAGATCTTCTCGAGGTTCGTCGTCTTGCCGGAAAGACCGGGGCCGTAATAGACGATCTTCGCGTTGATCTCGCGTCCCGAATAGCTGACCACGACCATGGTGGGCTCCCGATTATGTTGTGTTGTCGTTGGGTATCGCGGCGCGGAGCCCGAGTGAGTCGGGGCGCCTGCCGTGCCGGGTGGGTTGCACGAGACGTGCCACCCCTAGATGTCGGAGTGTTGTCGAGGCGGGGCGGAGGAGCGTGCGGCGCGGAGAGGGAGCCGTGCGGATCGCACGATTCCAGAAGGACCTACAGGGTCAGCCGACCCGCGCTTCTCGGCGGATCCAGACCCCCTGTCGTTCGCGGAATTGGAGGCCCGGACTGCCCGTCTCGTGGACCGAAACATAGTGGCGGAGCAGCAGATTTTTTAGCTCCGGACACTCCCGGGTCGGAAAATAGCGATTCACCTTGCTGAACATGCCGTCCGACTCCGAGTAGCGGAGCAGGGTCACTTCCGTCACGCGCTCGTATTGGTTTTCGCCGTAGGCCACTTCCGGGTTCTCATCGACGTCGATCCAGAGCGACGCCACGCTCCCGTCGACCTCGAAGCGGTGCTTGTTCCGCATCAGGAACTCCCACAGACCGAAGATCTCGAGGGGGACGTAGCGGACCGTTCCCGCTTCGCTCCCCGACTTCTTCAGCTCGCACCGCACCAGCTTCTGGCTAGCCATGGCTCACCCGCCCCCCCACAAGCTGATGGCACATCTCATGCAACTCCCGAAGGAGATGGGATGGTCCCGGCAGCCCCGAAACGGCCGCCGGTCACCCGGAGCCGGCTCGTCGAGAGCCTAGGAGCAACCCATGAAACGCACCGTGAACTCCCCCGCACCCTGGTTCCTGGCCCGACTCTCCGCGGAAGTCTACTGCCGGCGCGAGAATCGAGTGGTCGCCACCTGCCCGAACGCCAAGCGGGGCCAAGCCTGCCCCTGTCTGCACGGCGTCGAAACCGCCGACTCGCTGTTCGAGCCGGCCGCGAGCGATCCCAAGACGTCGTCCTGACCTCGCGCGTTTTGACTCAACTGATGGGCTCGGAACCGCCACTCATGGACTCGGAAGCGACGCCACTCTAGAGAGCCGGGACGCTCCAAGTCAAACCGTTTCACGGCTCACTCACGCATCGCTCCAAGCGCCGCGGTCCCGCGTCGCCTTGACACTCCGTTTCACCCTCCTGTAGCTTGCGGCGGTGTCACGCCCCGCTGACGACGCCTCCCGGAAACCGTCCATGCTCTCCCGCGCTCTCTTCCTCGCTGCGCTGGGCGTGGCGCCCCGGATACCTCCGCGTGCGGGACGCGCTCTCGCCGCGCTGATCGCAGCCGTCGAATACCGGTGCAGCCCACGCCGGCGCGCCGCCGTGCTCTCGAATCTGGAAGTGATCGGACGCGCCGGCCATCCAAGTCTCGCAGGGCGCGCCGACCGCGAGCGCACCGCCCGCTCCGTCTTCCGGAGCTATCACCGCTTCTTCCTCGAATTCCTCGCGCAGCGCCGCCTGATCCGCGCGGGGTGGGACCGTGCGTTTCGCTTCCAGGGGATGGAGATTCTCTACGCCGCCGCCGCTACCGGACGCGGCGCGGTCATCGCCGCGCCGCACCTGGGCAACTGGGAGCTGGGCGGACTCGCGCTCGCGCGCCTCGGCTTTCGCGTGCACGTCGTCACGGGAACGCAGCTCCATCCCCTTTTCTCCGGCGCGGCCCGCACGCTCAAGGAGGATTTTGGGATCTCCGTGAGCACGCCGGACGACGGCTTCGTGCCGCTGCTCGAGACGCTGAAGCGCGGAGGACTCGTCGTCCTCCTGGTCGACGGTGACATCTACACGCGAGGCGTCAGCGCCCGCTTCTTTGGCCGCCACGTTCCTTTCCCCGCCGGTCCCGCCCTCCTCGCGCGCCGCGCGGAAGCGCCACTGTTGCACGCGCACTCATCGCGGAGCGGCGATCGGCTCTGGATCTCCATCGACGGAGCCGACGCGCCGGATCGCGCTCTCTCGCTGGAGCGCGACCTCGAGCGGCTCACGGGATGCGTGGCGGCCGCGCAGGAGCGGAACATCGCGGCTCACGTGGCGCAGTGGTGCATCTTCCGCCCGTTTTTCGAGACGGCTGCGTATGACGCGGCTTAGGATCGCCGTCGTGACCCAGGCCTACCATCCCACGGTGGGCGGCGTCACCGAGCACGTCGAGGGGACGACGGCCGCACTCCGGGCCCGCGGTCATCACGTCACCGTCATCACGTCCGTGCACGGACGTCGAAACGGCGACGAGCCCGACGTCGTGCGGGTCGGAAGGAACTTCACCGTTCTCTATAACGGCGCCGACAACAACATCACGTTGGGGTTGGGCCTCCTGGGTGCGCTCCGCCGGGAGCTGGCCCGCGGCGCCTACGACGTCGTGCACGTGCACTGCCCCCTTTCGCCCAGCCTCCCGATGCTCGCGATCCGCGCCTCGCGGCAGCCTGTGGTCGGCACGTTTCACTCGGTCTCCGAATCGAGTTTCGTGTTCCGGCTTTTCCGCTCCATCCTGAATCCGTACTACCGGCGGCTCGACCACGTCATCGCCGTCTCCGAGCCGGCCCGGGCCGAGGTGCTCCGGAATTTCCCCGGCCCGATCTCGATCGTCCCGAACGGCGTGGACGTGGCCCGCTTTCGCCCGGGTGTGGCGCCGCTCGAGCGGTACGCGGGATCGATCCCGAACATCCTCTACGTGGGGCGCTTCGATCCGCGGAAGGGACTCCCCGAGCTGATCGAGGCGTGCGGGCGCCTCGCGGACGAAGGGCTCCGCTTCCGGCTCATCTTAGTGGGCGACGGCAGGCTGCGCCCGCTTCTCACGCGGCTCGCCCACGAGCGCATCCCGGGGCGCGTGGCGTTCGAAGGCCAGGTGCCGCACGCGAGCCTCCCCCAGTACTACGCGACCGCCGACGTCTTCTGCTCGCCGGCCCGCGGATCGGAGAGCTTCGGCCTCGTCCTCCTCGAGGCGATGGCGCTGGGCGTTCCCGTGGTCGCGAGCGACATCCCGGGTTACCGCGCCGTGCTCACGAACGGATCCGAGGGGATCCTGGTTCCCCCGCGCGATCCCGCGGCGCTGGCGCG
>JBKJXM010000271.1:0-5212 GCA_046716305.1 Candidatus Eiseniibacteriota bacterium | reverse complement strand
GGCGGAGACTCCTCTCTACCGGCGGCGAAGCCGCCTCCTCCGCCCGCTCGCTCGCCTCATGGAGCGCTTTGCGTTCCGGAGGGCCGATCGAATCGCCGCGGTTTCGAGCGTCCTGAGCCGCCAGATCGCCGCGGACGGGGTGGACCCCGAGCGCGTGGTCACCATCCCCAACGCCGCCGACGTGGAGTGTTTTCGTCCCGACATCTCGGGATCGGCCGTGCGCGCGCGCTACGGACTCGAAGGCGCGCGGGTGATCGGATTCACCGGGGCGTTTTTCCCGTGGCACGGCGTGGGGTTTCTCCTCGAGGCCCTTCCCGAGCTGCTCCGCGAGATCCCCTCGGCTGCCGCGCTCCTGGTGGGGGAGGGCCCGGAGCGGCCGGCGCTCGAAGCCCGCGTCCGCGAGAGCGGACTTTCCGATCGCGTGCGCTTCACGGGGTGGGTCGGCCACGACAAGCTTCCCGAGCATGTCGCCGCCTTCGATATCGCCGTGATGCCCGACTCGAACGAGTACGGCTCGCCGATGAAGATCTACGAGTACATGGCCATGGGGAAGCCGGTGGTGGCGCCGCGGCTGGGTCCCCTGGAGGACGGCATCCCGGACGGCGAGACGGGGGTCCTCTTTCCCCGCGGGGAAGTCTGGGCTCTCCGCGAGGCGCTCGCCGGCCTGCTGCGCGACGATCCCCGCCGCGCGGCGATGGGCGCGCGCGCGAGGGAGCACGTGGTCGCCGGGCACACCTGGGATCGGAACGCGGCCCGCGTCGTGGCCCTCCTTGCGACCCCGGGGGGGACGCGTTGATGGGGGCGCGGCCGGGTGGTACCCTTATAGGTATGACGACGGCTGGAGCGCGTGGATACGCCAGAATTCGAGCGGCGCTGGCGGGAGGCCTGGGCGCGGGGGCCCTGCTATTAGGGCTAGTCTCGGGCGCGCCCCGAGCCGGGGCGCAAAGCTCCTACATTCCGCGCCCCCCCCAGGCCGACACGCTTCTCTATCCCGAGCAGATCAAGGATCCACGCGTCGCGCCGCGCGACGCGCACAACCCGATCTCGAAGGATCCCCACGTCCCCAAGAACGAGGCCCAGCTCTGGGTGAACAACGACTACTACTCGATCGGCGTCGATCCGCAGGCCTATCAGCTCATCCCGATCGTGGAGAACGGGCATCTCGGACCCAAGACGAATCCGCGCGGTTTCTGGCCGCGCTACACCGAGGGAAACCTGCCGCTCGCGGTCAACGAGCTGAAGTACGTGCTCTGGGTCTTCCCGAACCATCCGCGGGCGCTCCATCTCCTGGGGATCGTGTCCAAGCAGCTCCACGACACCAGCATTCCGATCGCTTTCTACGAGAAGGCGCTGCGCCTCTTCCCGGACCGTGCCTTCACGCGCTCGCAGTACGGCGCCTATCTCGTGGATATCGGAGAACGGGCGCAGGGGATCGTGCAGCTGGAGAAGGCGCTCCAGAAGGACCCCGGTCTTCTCACCGCGCGCGCGTGGCTCGACAAGGCCAGGCGGGAGCTGGGGCTGGAATCGCAGCCGCTGGGGCAGTCATCCCCCGTGGAGAGCGCGCCGATGCAGAGGGATGGAATCTACGTGCCTCGGCGGTAGGACAGCCGCATTCGGCGGTAGGACAGCCGCCTCTTACTTCAACTTCCCGCGCTCTCCCCGCTTCGCTTCTCTCGCGCTCTTGAGCACCCACTTCGGCAGCAGGGACTTGGCCAGCAGGGGGTAGAGCTTTGCGTCCGCCGGGTACTGGCGGAGGGAACGGGCCAACAGCTTCCTGGCCGTGCCGGTGTCGAGCAGCTCCAGGGCGGTCTCGGCGTAGGCCCGGTGCATGGCCGCGTAGGCGGCTTTCCGGTAAGGAGTGATCGCGGGGGCGAGGGCGGGATCGGCGAAAGCCAAGTCGAGCATCTCCCGATTCATGGCCACCAGCTCCTCGATCGGAAGTCGCGACGCGGAGATCTTCGAGCGCTGAAAGCGGACGAGCACCTCGGTCACCTGCTCGAAGGGAAACCGCTCCGCCAGCCGGAGCCAGTAGAGCCAGTCCTCCGCGAAGCGGAGCGCCTCGTTCATGCCCCCCACCGTCTCGTAGCACTCCCGGCGCATCACTACGGTGGAAGGCATGACGAAGTTGTAGAAGAGAAGGCGCGGGAGCACCCGCCCGCGATCCTCCGGCCGCGGCCGCTGGACCTTGACGACGCGCCCGTCCGCGTCCACCACCTCGCTCGCGCCGTAGACCACTCCCGCCTGGGGGGAGCGCTCCAGGGCCGCCAGGGACGCTTCGAGATGCCGCGGGTAGAAGACGTCGTCCGAGTCGAGGAACGCGATGAACGCGCCGCTCGCACGCTTGAGCCCGCGGTTCCGGGCGGCGGCGGGACCTGCGTTCTCCTGCTTCACGTAGACGACCGACCGCGGGTACTCGGCGATCATGGCCCCGGTCCCGTCGCTCGAGCCGTCGTCGACCACGATGGCCTCCACCTCCGGGACGGTCTGCGCGTAGATGCTGTCGAGGGCGCGGCGCAGCACGTGCTTCCGGTTGAACGTGGGCGTCACCACCGAGACGAGGGCCTTCATTTCGCCTCCGGCGCTTCGGCCGGGCGGGGCCGCGCGGGACCGCGGCGGAGCCAAGCGACCAGCGCGTCCCGCTCCTCGGGGCGCACCCAGCCGGACACCCAGAGCGCCGCGACGTAGGCGATGAAAAGGGCGACGCCCAGCAGGAACGAGGCAAAATGGGGAAGCGGTGGCAGGAGGGCGCGCGCGCCCCAGAATCCGAGCGCGAGGAGCGCCGCCTTCGTGATGCGGCCGAACTCATAGTGGACGGGGAAGACGCGCTGGCTTTGCCGGTAGACCCAGACCGCCTTGGCCAGGAAGGCGAGGAAGGTGGCGGCGACCGCGCCGAACATCCCGTAGCGGGGGATCAGGATCCAGTAAAGGACCAGGCAGACGACGCAGGTTCCCGCGAAGATCGCGCCCAGGAGCGGCGTCTTGTTCCCCAGCTTGAGCCCCAGCTCGAAATAGGTCCCGAGTCCGTTCCAGACGTAGGCCGCCAGAATGAGGGGCACGAGCGCGGCGGCCGGGGCATACGACGCGGGCGCCACCACCGCGATCACGTCGCGGATCACGAGCGACATCCCGAGCCACGCCGCCACCAGCGCCGTCGCGAACCAGGTGAAGACGCGCGTGTAGAACGCGCCCGCGCCCGGGTCACCCGCCACCTCGAACGACTTGGCGTTCCAGACCTGGAAGAAGGAGGCCACCACCAGCGTGTTCAGCATGATGCCGAACTTGTACGCGAGCGCGTAGATGCCGACCTGCGCAAAGCCGGCGTAGGCCTGGAGGAAGAAGCGATCCGCGAAGTTGATCGCGAACAGGGCCACCTGTACGAGCACCAGCGGATAGCCGTACGCGACCATGCGGCGGAGGAGCGGCGGGTCGAAGGCGGTGCCGTTCTCCCGCACCACGCGCACCAGGAGCCACGTTCCGAGGGCGGCGTTCGTGATCAGGTTGCTGATCAGGATCCCCTCGACACCCAGCCGGAGCCCCACGAGGAAGAGCACGTTCAGGAGCGCGCCGGCCACGAACTTGGTGATGGTGATGGTGCTGTAGAGCGCCGATCGTTGCCGCACGGCCAGGTAGCTCATCCCGAATTCGGCCACCATGTTGAATCCGAAGCCGACGAAGAGGATCCGCAGATACCGCGTGAAGCGCGGATCGTGGAATACGGCGTCGGCGATCCACGGGGCCGTCGCCGTCAGGAGCGCCGACACGACGAACGAGACCCCGAGCACGGGGAGGAGCGCGGTGGACACCACGCGGCCGCGGTCCTCCTCGGGTCCGACCAGGTAGTAGAAGCGGTAGATCGCGTTCGCCAGCCCCAGGCCGAACAGCATTCCCACCGCCATCGCCGTCAGGTCGAGGTATTCGATGATCCCGTATTCGACCGGCGTGAGGTTGTAGGTGTAGAGCGGAACCAGGAGGAGCCCGGCGATCCGGATGCCCACGTTGCCCAGTCCGTAGATGCCGGCGTGCTTGAGCACGCTCGCGAAGGACGGGGCAGCCGACGGCACCGGTGGCGGGGCGGAAGGAGTGCTCACTCGGGGCGGAGGCGCCGCGTCACCGCGGCGGTCACGCGCTTGACCAGGGGCCGCCACCAGGCCGCGTACGGCCGGAGGTCGCGGACGTCGAAGAGCGCGAAGCGCTTCGGCTCGAGGAGCTGCGCGAGAAGGCGGCGCTTCGAAACGGTGGGATCGCGCCACGACTCGAGGTAGACCCAGAGGTCGCGGTCGCCGTCCACCCAGGCGACGCGGTTTCGCTGGCGCTCCGACGCCTCGAGAGGGATGCCGGTCAGGTCGGAATAGACGATCACGGGAAGGTCGACGCCGTTCACGATGAGGGTCTTCAGCCAGTAGTCCGAGCGCCCGACCGTGGCTTCGATGAAGTACGGCGTGCCGTCCGGCGCCACCTTGAACTCGACCGACGCGATGCCGCGATAGTCGAGCCCCTGGAAGAGGCGGAGCCCCTCCTCGATCAGGTCGGGGCGGTCGACGCCGCGCGCGGCGCTCGAGTTTCCGAGGGTCCGGGGCACCTGGCGGATCTTCTGCCCGGCGAAGGGCGCGCGGACGCGCCCGTCGCGGTCGAAATAGTAGGCCGTGAAGAAGACGCTCTCATCGCCTCCCTCGATCCACTCTTGGAGGAGGAAGCGGTCGATCTCCGGGTGCGCCGCCGCCAGGCGCGCGAGCGACTCCTTGTCGCCAGCGATCTCCACCTTGACGGCGGACATCGGCGTCGCCGGCTTGACCACGCACGGGAAGCGCGTCCCGTCGAGCGCCTCCGACGGCTCCTCGCCGCGGGCCGCGGCCCCCGTCACGGTGGCCGTGCGCGGGACGCGGAGCCCCTGCCGAATGGCCAGGGGGCCCAGGACGTCTTTCTCGATCAGGTCCGGCAGCAGCTCCGGCCGTGGAAAGGGGAGGTGAAACCGGCGGCGGATCGCCTCCTGCAACGGGTTCAAGAGGCGCACCATCTTGTCGTTGGTGACGAATAGGACCGGCTTCTCCGGGAGCGACGAGCCCAGCTCGAGGAGAAGCCGGACGATCGATTCGCCGTAGAGGTCGTCGTGGTGGAGCTTCCACCCGTGGCGCGTCTGCGCGGAGGGCTGGTCCCAGTTCGACTCGATCGCGATCACCGGGACGCCTTTTCGCGAGAGGGAGCGGAGGATCGC
>JBKJXM010000270.1:0-3309 GCA_046716305.1 Candidatus Eiseniibacteriota bacterium | reverse complement strand
GATTCCCCGCCAGGCTCCAGGGGAAGGTGGCCCAGCCGAGGAGGTTCTGGCCCGGGGCCGCGGTGTAGAAGTTGAGCGAGCCGGTGGGATTCACGACCAGCGCGTTCTTCGCCTGGCTCTCGAACGTAGAGCCCGGCGTCATCCCGAACCACTTGCGGTTGTTCGTGCGCGTGACGTTAGCCTTCACGAACGTGTAGCCGGTGTTGGCCGCGCCGGAGACGACGTTGCCGTTGTAATCGCGGCCCGCGTAATTGTTGTTCAGAACCGCGATCTGGGCGTCGAGCCAGGACTCGGGGACGTTGCCTTCGTTGTTCCGGCCGTAAATCACGTGGAAGTTCACCGGGATCACACCGCCCGCCGCGATCCGGTTCTCCTGGATCCAGCGGTTGATCTCGGCCTGGTCCGGGGCTGGCATGTGGCGGCCCTTGTCGTCGGTGGCGCAGCGATAGACGACGTCGCCGTTGTGCGCCATGCGGCCGTTATCGGGGGTAGCCCAGCGGGCGTTGCCGTCGTCGGGCTCCGCGATGTTGGCCGCCAAGGCAAGCGGCGCCATGAGGAGCAGCGCGAGCGCGGCGAAAGTGAAGAGGGAGAGATGGCGCTTCATGTAGGAGCCTCCGCAAGAAGTAGGTTCGTTCGGAGAAGGGGGACGATTGTCGACACGAACGATCAATCAGGGGAGGCGAATCGGAGGAGCGCGGCCGCTGGAGGGAAGCTGAAAACCCTTCTGGGCGCACCGGTGGGCGAGGTCGCATCCGGCTTCCAGGCCGGACGCGATCTCGGCAAAGCGGAGAGCGCTCGTCGTGCGGTATGGCAACGAGTTGGTGCTCCTAGGTAGTCCGCGAAGGAACCAGGAGGCTCTCGGCTCCGGCCGCTCACCCCGAACGGACGAAGTCGCTTGCGAATGGCCTGTACTTGCGAATGGCCCCTATTATACCACACTGCGGCGCCCGAATCCAGGGGTGCTATTGTTCCCGCATGATCGGAACGTCGCTGGGCCGCTACCGCATCCTCGAGCCCCTCGGGGAGGGCGGAATGGGCCGCGTTTACCTCGCCGAGGATCCCTCGCTCGGCCGGAAACTGGCCGTGAAGGTGCTGCCGCCCGAGTTCTCGAGCGATCCGGAGCGCCGGGAGCGGCTGCTCCACGAGGCGCGGGTCGCCTCCGCTCTCAACCATCCGAACATTCTCATCATCCACGACTTGGGCGAATCGGACGGCTCGCTCTTCGTGGCCATGGAACTGGTCGAGGGGTGCACGCTTCGCGAGTGGGGGCTCGGAAAGCTGCGCGCCCCCGCCGATGTGATCCGCCTGATCCGTCAGGCCGTCGCCGCCTTGGGCGTCGCGCACGAGGCGGGCCTGGTCCATCGGGACCTGAAGCCCGAGAACATCATGGTGCGCGGCGACGGGCTCTTGAAGATCCTCGACTTCGGACTGGCGCGCAGCGTGTCGCCGGGCGCCGTCGCCCGCACCGCGACCATGCCCGGCACCATCATGGGCACGGCACCGTACATGTCCCCCGAGCAGGTGCTCGGCCAGCCAGCCGGTCCCGCCAGCGACCTCTTCTCGATCGTGACGATCCTCTACGAGCTTCTCACCGGCCGCCACCCCTTCGCCGCCGATTCCGCGGTGGAGATCATGCACCGCATCCTCCACGAGTCGCCGGAGCCCCCATCCCACGTGAAGCGGACGCTGACCCCCGACTTCGATTTCGTGCTCGCGAAGGCGCTCTCCAAGGATCCCACGCGCCGCCACGCCACGGCGCGCGACCTGGACGTGGATCTGGAAACACTCGAATGCGAGTGCGGACCGGTTGCCCCGACGACGGGCGACCCCGAAAGCGGGCCGCGATCCATCGCGGTGCTCCCATTCAAGAACATCGGGGGGGATCCCGAGCTGGCCTATCTCGGCGTGGGGCTCGCCGACGCCGTGATCACGCGGCTCTCCTCCTCGCCCGACCTGATCGTGCGCGCGACGAGCAGCGTCGCTGCGTACCAGAACCAGGCCGTCGACCCGCGGCGCGTCGGGGCCGAGCTGGACGTGAGCGCGGTGCTCGACGCTTCCTTCCAGCGGATCGGGGAGCGCTTCCGGGCTACCGCTCGGCTCGTGGAGACCGCGAGCGGCCGCTCGCTCTGGGCGGGGAAGGTGGATCTCAAGTTCGACGACATCTTCGAGGTGCAGGACCAGGTCGCGCACGGAATCGCCGAGGCCATGACGGCCCGGCTCGGCACGCCCGCCGGCTTGAAGGAGCGGCGCTTCACGCCTTCGCCCGAGGCCTACGGATTGGTCATGCGGGGCCAGGAAGCATTTCGCGGCGCGAACGCCGACGCCTTCCGGCGCGCGATCGACCTCTACGAGCAGGCCACGCGGCTCGAGCCGGAGTACGCCGAAGCCTGGGCGCTGCTGGGGGGCGTCTACCACGCGACGGTCGACGGCGGCTTCGATCCGGATCCCATCTGGATATTGAAGGCGGAGGAGGCGCTCACCCGCGCGCGCGCCCTCGATCCCGAGAACGTCCAGGCCCGGTTCGGAATCGCGGGCCTCCGGATGACGCGAGGGGCGAAACGGGAGGCCTACGAGGGGCTCACCGACGTCGTGGCCCGGGCGCCCAACCTCGCCCTTGTCTACCACTACATCTCCTATCTGTATCGGTTATGCGACATGTTCGACGAGGGGATCGCCCTGTCCCAGAAAGCGCGTGAGCTCGATCCGTCCAGCCCCTGGCCGTTCTGGCATGGCATTCGCCTCCGCGCCATGGGGGGGGACATACGGGGCGCCCGGGAAGACCTGGAATCGATGCGCGCGCGATTCGGGACTCGGGTCGGTACGGAGAACTCCGAGATCTCGCTCCTATGCTACGAGGGGAGGTTCGAGGAGCTGATCGACCGGTTCAAAGGCCACGAGGAGCGTTTCCCGCACACGAGCGGTGCGCACTACGACTACGCGCTCGCCGCGATCCACGTCGGCCGGCGCGACCTGGTTCCGCATTCGCTCGCCGTCTGTGACCGCTTCGCGGCGGTGGACATGGATTCGGCCGCGCACGCCGCGTCCCTGCGCGGCTTCCTCGGAGAGCCGGACCTGGCCTTCCGCCACCTGGAGCGCGCTGTCGCCCTGGGCAACGACACGCTTCACTTCTACACCAACCCCATTTCCTTCGAGCCGCTCTTTTCCGATCCGCGCTGGGAGCCCTTCCTGGACGGCGTGCGCGTTCGCGTCGCCCAGTGGAAGCGCGAATTCCGCTGGCCGCCCGCCTCCGTCGCGAACGCCGCGCGGGCCGGCTAGCCGACAACACAGGTTCCACCAAAAAAGGAAGCG